>CAZVYR010000382.1:0-3772 GCA_964631555.1 uncultured Leptospirales bacterium | reverse complement strand
TCTATCAATTAATTCGTTGTTCAATCTTAAAGTTAATTTAGTATTCATTTTAAACTCCTGACGTATATATGTAGAAAATATATACGTCATATATAGAAAAATCAAATATTATTTTACCTTTTAACTTCTGAGAAACAAATTTAAAAAAAGCTGCTTTATTGCTTTTTATTGTTTCTTTATGATATGTCCCCGCTCTGCGGGCTGGGTGAGTCGCTAACGGCTAAGAGAATTGACGGGTAAAGGCCCTGACATTGAAATAAAATCAGAACATCGCCCAAGTCCAGTGTCCGTCTGCGATTATTACGATAACCGCGTCAGGCTCATTATTTTAAAGCCAGCTAATCATTCTTATAAAAATCATCCGGAATAATATCCATAAATATGATATTAAAGGACTTCAGATTTCTTCTTAAAGCATTTCTCCTTTCACCGATCTTTTTAAATCCGATCTTTTCGTAACAGGCGACTCCTCTTTCATTAAAGGAGTAAACTCGCAGCATAATATTATACAGGTTTAAATATCTGAATGCGTAATCTATTAACAAAGTTAATGCTTCAGATCCAAAACCTTTGTTCCAATATTCTTTATTGCCAATGATAATTCCGGCCTCAGCTGTTTGATTGACATTGTCAATATTCATCAGTCCGCAGCTTCCAATAAGCTGATCATTCTGCTTATCTATAATGCCGTAATTATGACATTTACTTAATGATGAGAGAACTTCTTTTTCTTTTTCAACAGAAAGCGATTGACCTGACAATTCAGTATTTGTAACTACTTCGAGATCATTAAGCCATTCACAAAATTTCTCAGCATCATTACTTTCCATAGGGGAAAGATAGCATTTATCACCGACTAATTTCTTAATATACATTTTCCATTTTGTAATTAAGCAAAGTATTTACCCGATATTTTCCATATTCCTTCTTTTAAAATGTATGTATGTTTCATTTTCTGTATATTTTTTTATTTATTATTTCAGTCTTACCGTCCAAGTATAAGGTTATCTTGCTGTATCGTTCCCTTAGAAAAATATCATATCCGGCTGTTTATAATTCTATAAACGCTATTAGCGTCTTGTTTTTATTTTTTTAATTATCCAGGCTGGGTCTCTTCTCATGGGCAGGACAGCAACAACGTATGCAATTTGATTTATTATTTCATAATAAATAGCGTAAGGAAATCGCTTTGAGAACAGTTGATATAAACCAAATTTTTTAATATGAATCCCGCCATAAATTATTAATGATTCTATATCTACTATCAAACTATCCTAAAAATAATTTCCTATTCCTGGTTCCTGATAATCATAAAAGTCTTTACCTTCATTTAAATCTTCAACAGCGTCCTCTATAACAAATACATCTTTTATTTTCATATTATAAATGTTCTCGAAGCGCTTTTAATTCTTCCAATGATATAAATTTTGCTTTGCCATTAGCAATTTTTGATTTTCTTTCCTCAAGTATTTGTTCATGCCATACTGGTGATTCAATCTCTTCATTCTCATAAAGAAAAGAATCCCAAAGTGCCTCCATTGCCTGAAGACGTTCTGAAGTACTCATCTTTTTTATATCAGCTATATTCATATATTCCTCCAAATCAATAGTATTCATCCGTATTTGTGTATCTGACTCAATAAGTTAAATATTGAAAGGATAATTGACTAAATATAAATAATCTACGTTTAATTTTCAATAGCTTTTTAAATAGAAATAGTAACTCCGGCTAAAAGAAAATTAAAAAGATTATTGACAATGTCAAGATTAGTCTTTTTCCCGAAATTTCTCATTTAATATTGCATGATTAACGGCATATCTGACCACTGTAACAACACTAATATAGGACCGTATACGAGCCAGTATCCATTCATTACTAAGTCAGACTAATTTTTTCTCACCATCTCCAGTAAAGCATCATGCGTTTCCTGATCAGCGGCAGCAAGAATGCCTGTTGCGCCCCTGCCCCATTCATATCCGTATAAGTCGGTTACAACACAACCGGCAGCCTCACAGATAGCGATTGCAGCAGAAAAGTGCACACTATCCCGCATATCTCCGTCCGTAATATATGCAGCACGCTGACCAGTGGCCACCCAGGTAAGCGCAATTGAGGATGATACCACGCGTGGTCTGAACGTGGCGGCAAAATCTTCGTTAGCCGCAAGCTTTACAGCTTTAAATTCCGCTGCATTGGGAAAAGTAGGATCAAAGTTCAGGTCAACGAGTTTCAAAATCGCGTTCGGCACCAGCGGCGTATCTTCATTATTCGCACGCATATTAGCCAATGTACCGTCCGTCCAGTAAATTTCGTTATTGAACGGTTCGGCTACAGCAGCCGTGGCAAGTCTCCCGGCAATGCTAAGCGCGACATTCACAGCAACCACGCGCATCCGTGCCGCATAGTTAAGAGTACCGCAAAGAGGATCAATCAGCCAGGTCCGCTCGCTGCTTCCTGCCATACTACCGCCGCTTTCCTCTCCGATAATGCTATCCTCCGGACGCTTATGATGCAGCAAAGCGAGCATTGCGTTCTCTGCTTCTATATCGACATTGGTCGCAAAATCACCAGCTCCCTTATCAAAGTGCTGCAATTTAGTACCGAAACGACGTCGTACAACTGATGCGCCTTTCTCCGCAACCGCAATAGCTAAATCAAGATCGTTCAAATTAAAGACCTGTCTCCTAAATAAGATTTTTCATCTCCACACCTCACCCAATCAGCCCATGCTCCTGAAAACTGTAATATCCCCTTTTGGATATTATGATATGATCGATTATATTAATCCCCAGAATATTCCCTGCTTTTGTAAGCTGCTCCTGGAATTTCAGGTCGCTCTGGCTCGGAGTCAGCTCCCCGGAAGGATGATTGTGCGCAAATATGACAGATGCTGCCCTGTCGGTAATGACATCCGCGAAAACCTCCCTCGGATGCACCTGGCAGTTGTTCAGAAGCCCCACTGTTACCAGCCGCTTCTCAATAACCTCGTTGGCACCGTTAAGCGAAATACAAATAAAATGCTCCTGCTGTTTATCAGCTATGTCCGACAGAAGCGGAAGAACGTGCTCCGGTGCGGTAATGACCGGGTTATCCCTTGCGATATACCGCCGGGCAAGCTCGAAGCCTGACAATATCTGTGCCGCTTTGGCAAGTCCCACGCCCCCGATCTCCAGCAACTCTTCAAGAACCAGTCGCCCTTTCTTCTCCGAAACCAGCTTCGCGATCTTCGAAGCCAGCGTCATTACATCCATATCCCTGTTACCGCTGCCGAGAATTACAGCGATAAGCTCAGTATCGGACAAAGCCCCCGGCCCGCGTTCCTTCAGCTTTTCCCGCGGTCTCGAGAACTCCGGCAGATCCCTTATAGTCTTTTTCATTGCTCACCTGTGCGCATTTATATTTAAAAGCTATAGTGTATAACTGCCGGATACCGGATAACTGAATATGTTAAATATGATTTTATATTATAAAAAATATACTATTCACACTGTCAATATTAAATTTTATCTGCCGGAGTCAGTTGAGATCCCGTGTTTGTTTCTTTCTATAGTGATATTTTTAGACCAATTGATAAAGCAGGCACAACCAGACTTCAGAATTGAAGAGCTGTTGTATTTTGGTTAAATCTCTTCCCTGTTTATCCCCTTCAGAGACAGACCTGCCTTTTACTGATTTAATTGATAGAATATAGACCTGCACAAAGGCAGACAATTATACTTCATCAACACATGCTTAATTCGTGAATGCGCCTAACAGATTCACACAACACGC
>CAZVYR010000381.1:0-3779 GCA_964631555.1 uncultured Leptospirales bacterium | reverse complement strand
CCTTGCTTCATTATTGAAAATTTATTTTTATTAAGCATACCTTTAGTATTTTCATTTAACGGTAGGTGAAGTGTAACATAATCCGAAACCGATAACAGGCTGTCAAGGCTTAATGCTTTATGCACATCCCTGGACAAACCCCATGCCGCGTCAATCGAGATATAAGGATCATAACCGATTACATCCATCCCCAGCGCGGCTGCAGAATTAGCTACCATAACTCCAATAGCTCCAAGGCCGATAACCCCGAGCATTTTACCCATTATTTCAGGTCCTGCAAATCCCGACTTGCCTTTTTCAATAACTTTGGCTATATCTTCATCTTTTGAAAGACTTTTCGTCCATGTAATACCCTCGAATATCCTGCGTGAAGAAAGAAGGAGCGCGGAAATAACAAGCTCTTTAACCCCATTGGCGTTTGCTCCTGGAGTATTAAATACAACTATACCGCGCTCGGAACACTTCTCAACCGGAATATTATTAATACCTGCCCCTGCACGGGCTATTGCTTTAACACTATCCGGGATTTCCATATCATTCATATTTTGGCTTCTGACAAGAATTGCATCCGGGTTAGGTATCTCGGAAGCATATTCATACTGATCATTTGGCAAAATATCAAGCCCTATTGGCGAAATTTTATTTAATGTTTGAACTTTATACATCAATGTTACTCCTGTAGAATTGAATAATGATTCAAGTTGTATGATTTTTCATTATGTATTATAATGTTTAACCAATAAATTGATATTTACAGCAATACTGCTTCTTTAAACTTTAAAAATTATTACAAGTATATTAGACACAGGCTTGGGATCTCCGGTAAATGACATAAACTCCTCCCTTATAATGCTTGTTATCTCTGCCGGGGATTTCCGTCGGTTTTCCTTTACAATCCTGCGCAATTGTGTCAATCCAAAATTTTCCCCTTTCGGATTTTTCGATTCAATTAATGCGGCTGTATATAATAATCCAATATCACCGACAAGTAAATTTGTTCTGCCCATCCCGAAATTCGCGTTTAAACCTGCTCCGAGCATGGCTCCCTCTGTATCCAGGGACTCAAAAAAATTCTTTTCAACCCTGAATATTTCCATTGGTTGAAAACCGGCGTTAGTATAAGTTAACCTCATTGTATTAGTATTATAATAATAGTAAAAAGCTTTAACCGGCCTCCCCTTGCCTTTTGTATATTCATACAAAGTATTATTTAATTTCTGAACCGTTACAAAGGTTGAATGATGATCTTCAATACATGAATGCAGAGAAGACCTCAGAATAACAGAGTAAATGGAATTGTTTATACCTCTGCCCGGAATATCCGTCGCGATTACACCAACACCGTTATTAGCAGGATTGATAAAATCAAAATAATCCACACCCTCACTATATTGCGGCATATAAAATGCTCCGAAATCGATCCCCGCTATCCTGGGCAGATGAGTCGGCATAGCTTTGGAAAGGATTTCAGACGACAAATCAAATAATCCGCTTACTAATTGTCCTCGTCTCCATTCCTCATAATCCGCTGCATTAGTAATATACGGACTGCTCTCTTTAATGTATTTTTGTAATATTCTGATCTCTTTTTTGTTTAAAGAAGACGAATTACTTTTTTCAGTTAAATATAATAACGCGATAACCTGCTTATTATTAAACAAAGGTACAATTATTTTAATATTTAAGCTGTTAAAAATATTTTTTATCTCAGCAAAAACTTCATTTAATTCTTCTTTATCTTTATTCAGCCGCGTCAAATCCAGTACTTCATTATTTTGTGAAAACCACTTAATTACAGCAGAATCCATATTTATCGGATTTATATTTATTTTATCTGCATCGAGCTTGGAATAGAAGAACTCATACCTGCGACGTCCCGGATTTAACAACAAAGCAAAAACATTCTTCAAACCCAGTGCACTGTATATAATATCCGATGTTCTGGTTATTATATCTTCTGTTTTTCTTAAATAATTGATATCAATTATTAGATTACTAAATACTTGTTCCAGATTGTGACGATTTGTACTGAAAATCCTTTCAGCACCGGAGATTAATTGCGTAGAAAAGATTATGAACAGAATAACAATAACACCGGCTAATAAAAAAGGTGATACTTTACCCGTCAGAAATATCTCATCCCTGCGCATTATCAGAATTGCGCTGATTACAGCGGCCATTAATGCGGAAAGGAAAATAAAAACAATTGTTCTACGTATAACTATTTGTATATTCATAATATTGTAAAATAACAGGCAAGCATAAGACAAAAACAGGAATAATATACTTTAAATGCACAATATTTTAAATAATCTAAATTATGCAATCAAAAATTATTGACTTAATAACAACTCTAATATAGTCTAAATCAATCTTCACTTCTATTGATGCATTCCGGATTTTTGCTTAAATTTTTATAAACCACCGTGCCGACACAATGATTAAAATAACCGGGCTGCATATTACTTTAAAATATCTTAAACAAAATACAACTCCTGAGGTTAAACATGGCATTTTTTAAGAGAAAACACTATGTAATTGATAAAAAATTCCAGCTTAATATCTCATTTAAAGCAGTAACAATTTCACTTATAATAGTATTAATCCTGGGAGGAGTCCTCCTGTTCTTTGCGAAAAAGAATAGTAATTATATAGATACAATTGTAAAAAACCAGGACCAGATGATCGAAATGTTCCTGACAACACCGGCTCTTATCAATTCCAATGATCCAATAGTTCGAAAGGCGGAACAAAATTTTAAAAATAATATAGGTATGCTGGTTGAGATAAACAGAAACAGCCGTTTTGTGCTGTACTTTATAGTGGTAATGATTATCCTTCAATCCGTAATTATATTTTCAATATTCATTTTAATCACGCACAAAATATCCGGCCCCATATACGTTATGACCAATTATTTAAGAGAAATAAGAGAAGGTAAAAAACCTCTCGCCAGACCGCTAAGAAAAAAGGACGAGCTTAAAGAATTTCATAATGAACTGAAGGAAACTATCGAATATCTGATAGCAAATAATAAACAGGGCTGATTAATTACCTTTAACATTTAGAAATCTTCTTTTGCCCACTTTTACAATACAGTCAACAGGAATACTGATCTCATGGTTTTCATCGTCTACCCTTTCATTATCAATATATACTCCGCCGCCCTGTATAAGTCTCCGGGCCTCGCCGTTTGTCTTCGCTAATCCCGAGATTACCAGAAGCTTGATTATCCAGATCTTGCTGTCCTTTCTTTCAGCATCGGGAATAACGAACTCCGGTATCTCATCAGGCAGGTCCTTGCCCACAAACATCTTGTTGAATTCAGCCTCTGCTTTCTTCGCTGTTTCCTCGTCATAAAACTGCGCGCATATCTCCCTCGCAAGCCTTGCCTTAACGTCGCGCGGATGATCAGTGCCGTTCTTTACTCCTTCCCTTGCTGAGGCCTGTGCCGCTTTTATGCATGTTGAGTACTGGACATGTATCCGTTGAAGGCCAGGAAACACGGGAAAGCCCAATAAACGGTAAAAGAAATGTTTATCATAACGCCTTCCTTGTTTTTATATTGTAACCTTTGAATACCATGGCGAGTGCATTGTCACTCCGTTTCTTAAGGGCAAGGTAACAGTGCTTCGCACGTTACTTTTTGAACCCTTTCCCGTCCCGCTGCTGCGGGACGGGAAAGCGCGTGCCATGAGATTCAATCACAAAACCGTCCGGGTGCGCATGATGTCACTCCGCAGCGCCATTATTCTTCTCTATTTTTTCTCAGGAGCAAG
>CAZVYR010000380.1:0-3789 GCA_964631555.1 uncultured Leptospirales bacterium | reverse complement strand
GGCCGCATGAACCGCTCCCTTGATTATCGTACGGACTTTTATTCACTTGGAGTGACCTTTTACCAGATGTTGACCGGGCGCCTGCCGTTTGAATTAAAAGATCTGATGGAACTCGTATACTCTCACATTGCCGTACAGCCTGTTCCCCCATGCGAGATCGATGAAACAATCCCGCAGACAGTCTCAGACATAGTATTGAAACTAATGGCCAAAAACGCGGAGGAGCGTTACCAGGGAGCTTTCGGCCTTAAGGCTGACCTGGAACAATGCAGGCAGGACTTGCAGGATACAGGGAGTGTCGGTATATTTGCATTAGGCCTGCACGATGTATCGGATAAATTTCAGATTCCCCAGAAAATATACGGCAGGGAACAGGAGATCGATGCGCTTATGTCCGCATTTGATATGGTAAGCGCTGGCAGTACTGAGCTGATGCTGGTTTCCGGCTTCGCGGGGATCGGGAAATCGATGCTGATCAATGAGATACAGAAACCGATTGTCAGGCACAGGGGTTATTTTATCTCGGGTAAATTTGAGAGATTCAAAATGAATGTACCTTTCAGCGCCGTTATACAGGCCTTTACAGGACTTGCCAGACAGATCCTTGCTGAAGGGGATTCAAAAATAGCAGTATGGAAAGAGAATATTTTATCAGCTCTTGGGCCGGATGGTAAAATTATAACCGATATTATACCACTATTCGAATCAATTATCGGCAAACAGCCCGAAGTTCCTGCATTAGGGCCGACTGAATCTCAAAACAGGTTCAACCTGGTAACCAGGGAATTTATTAAAGTCCTGGCAGGCAAAGAACACCCCCTGGTTATATTTATAGATGACCTGCAGTATGCTGACCCGGCCAGCCTGCAATTGATGAAAGTGATCGCAACAGATCCTGATATAAAATATCTGTTCATGATAGGCGCTTTCCGTCATAATGAGACCCCGGATTCCCATCCTTTAATGTTGACCCTGGATAAAGTTAAAGAAACCGGTGCAATTGTAAATACTATATTTTTAAAGCCACTGAATGCGGAACATATAACCCAATTGCTTTCGGATACTCTGAACCGCAGGCCGGAGGATACAGGTTCTCTGGCAGAGCTTCTGATCCGCAAAACCAGCGGTAATCCGTTTTTTTTAAACGAGTTTTTAAAATTCCTTTATAAAGAGAGTATGATTGAGTTTTCTTTTGAGCATGGCTGGTCGTGGGATATAACAGCTATTGAAAAGATGCAGGCAACCGATAATGTTGTGGATCTCATGGCAGGGAAGATTGCAGGTCTTCCGGAGAGCTCAAGGGAAGTTCTGAAGCAGGGGGCTTGCATAGGAAGCTATTTTGATCTGAAGACACTGGCAGCTGTATGCGATAAATCGCATGAGGATATTCTTGCAGCGTTGATTGTGGTTTTACAAGAGGGTATGCTCAACAAAATTGATAATATATACAGATTCAGTCATGACCGTGTGCAGGAGGCAGCTTACTCTCTTATGTCAGATGAAGAGAAGTCATCCCTGCACTATCGCATAGGGCGTATGGAATTAGACAGTACGGATAAAGAAGAACTGCAAGACAAAATATTTTATATTGTCAACCAGTTGAACGCCGGACTAGACCTGGTTATTGAAAAGTCTGAAAAACACAGCCTTGCCGGGTTGAACCTTATGGCAGGTAAAAAAGCCCTGGATTCGAATGCGTACTCATCCGCATTGGATTATTTAAAAACAGGACTCGGACTTCTGGAGAAAAACTGCTGGCAGGAAGACTATGATTTCACCCTGGCATTATACCGGGAAGCTGTTTCTGCAGCTCAACTCAGCGCTGATTATGAGTTCATGGAAAAACTGGCTTGGCAAGTTTTTCAAAACGCGCGCTCAGTTCTGGATACAATTAAAGTCTATGAGAGCGAAATTTTCGCCTGTACAGCCCGGAACCAGCTTGTGGAAGGGATCAGATTCGGCCTGGAAGTTTTAAAACAGCTTGGGGTCAAGCTGCCTGAGAAGCCGGGTAAATTGCGTTTATTATATGAATTACTATTAGTAAAGCTGACTTTGACCGGTAAATCGGTTAATGACTTGATGGACCTTCCTAATATGATGGATTCCCGTAAACTCGCAGTTATGCAGATATTGTCCGGAATAGCTTCTACAGCATATTATGCCAATACGGAACTTCTTTCCGCTCTTGTCTTAAATATGGTGAAGTTATCCGTTAAATACGGTAATAGCAAATATTCATCTTATTCGTATGCCGCTTACGGACAGGCTCTTTGCGGTGTCATGGGTGATATCGACAAAGGCTATGAATTCGGCAGATTTGCCCTGAAACTCGCAGACAAGTATGAAATAACGGAAACAGAATCAAAGGTATTGGTTGTTTTCTGGTTTTTAATAAATCACTGGAAAAGACCTCTGCGGGATTCATTGGAGCCGCTGCTTGATTCCTATAAAAGAGGTCTTAAAACAGGTGATCTGGAATTTGCTTCCCTGTCTGCCAGCATTTATTCCACTAATTCATATATCTCCGGGCTGGAACTGGAGGAAGTTGAAAAGGAGATAGTAAAATATTCAGAAATGATCAGGAAATTCAACCAGGATACTATACTTACTTATCATCTTATTCATCATCAGTATGTATTGAATCTTCTCGGAAAGTCTATGGACCCGTGCATATTGAAAGGGCAATCCTATGACATTAACAAAATGCTGTCTGTGCATAAGAAAGCAAATGACAGGAATGCATTCTTTTTAGTATATATTTTATCAATGAATCTCAACTATCTTTTTGAAAATAATAATGAAGCCTTTAAGTATGCTGAATCGGCCAAATCATATATAGATGCTCTGGTCTCCTCACCTTATGTAGTGCTTTTTTATTTCTATAATAGCCTGGTACGTCTGGCATACTGCCCTTTCACCGGGAAATCAGGCCAGAGAAAAATCCTTAAAAGAGCAGCTAAAAATCAGAAAAAGCTTAAGAAATGGTACTTCTATTCTCCTGTAAATTACAGCCATAAATACCACCTTGTTGAAGCGGAAATTGCACGTATAAGAGGACAGGAACTGAAAGCCAGAAAGCACTATGGTCTTGCAATTGAATTATCCCGTAAAAATAAATTTCTCCAGGAAGAGGCCCTGGCACTGAAGCTTACCGCAAAATTCTGGCTCGGGCTGAACGAGAAAAAAATTGCCGCCCTGTATATGACAGAGGCATTTAATACATACCGGAGATGGGGCGCAGCCGCGATAGTGAAGCATATTGAAGAAAAATACGGATACCTGCTTAAAATGCATGCTGACATGATTCGCTCGTCTTCAGGAAAATCAACCGGCAGCACAAGCGGTACAAGTACTTCAGAGGCTATTGACTTGTCCACTGTTTTAAAAACATCACAAACCCTGTCAAGTGAAATCGATCTTGGCAGGCTTTTACAGGGAATTATGGGGTTTTCAATTGAGAATGCAGGCGCCCAGAAAGGATTTCTCATCCTGGAAAATGAAGAAAATAAGAATCTCCGTGTTGAAGCACACGGGGAAACGGATAAGGAAATCAGAGTGTTTGAATCCATTCCAATAGAAGAAAGCCAGGACCTGTCATCAAGGATAGTACAATACGTCAACAAGTCCGGCGAAGACATTATATTAAATAACGCCTGTAAAGACGGAGCTTTTACGAATGATCCGTATATAAAGAGAAACAAAATAAAATCACTTCTCTGTTCGCCTATAACTCATAAAGGGAAGATCTCCGGTATTTTGTACCTTGAAAATAATCTTGCCACAAATACT
>CAZVYR010000379.1:0-3798 GCA_964631555.1 uncultured Leptospirales bacterium | reverse complement strand
AAGGAAGGCGGGGATATCCTGGTTGCGCAGCCGGATTCGAAGAGGCTGCCGGTTAGTCCGTGATGAGGAGGTTTTTCAGTGCCCTTATCAAAAGAGAACCTTTCTTAAAGATTAAAACTCAAATACCAGAGCACGGTATATTTATCAGGAGACATGCCGAACTCGCTTTTCTTTTTACCTGCATAGTATGAGGCAATGATCCCTGTTCTGAAGTTATTTAAAAAAGAATATTCGGGGTTGAAGTTAAGAAAAATGCTTTTGTCATAGAGATTGATAAATGAAAAAAGAGCGTAATTCAGGTTCTCGGTAAAGATATTCTGTTTTGATAATCTTACAAAAAGATAATAGCGCGACATTCTTGAAAGATTTGCCATCTTATTAGCTGCTGAAAGATAGATGTTATACGGATTTATGCCAGGTGATACTTCGTAAATATTGGAGTCGTAGCGCGCGCCCGAATCTTCAAGCATGGAAAAGAGATCGCTCCACTCCTGTTTTGAATATCCTTCCCCGTTATAATAAAATTCAACGATCATGCTATGGAGATCGGGAAATGTGTAATTGATGCCTGCCACGCTTTTAACATACAGGCTGTCGCCTCTGTTTATGAATTCATAGCTGTTGCCGTAACCGTCGATCTCATTTTTTCCTATGATAACAACATCGCTTCCTTTGGCAGCCGAACCTTCAAAGTGAATGATTAGATCATCGGATACTGTGATCTCGAGATTTGATCCGAAGCTGTTTCTGTTCTGCCTGAAATAAAGAAGCTCTAACATGGTGTTATCAAACGGCTGGGCAGTTATTTTATAGAGCTGTCTTACTTCCTTGTTGGTGTCGACGTCTTCGATCTTTGGCGCGTATAACGCGGATACCTGGCCGGACTTAAAGAAGAGCGATGTTTTCACGAGATACGCGCCCAGCCTCTGGTCGCGGATAGAGCGCGGGTCGGGATTTGCCGAGATGGATGCGTATATCATGTAGTCAGTCGGGTTCCATCCGTATGCAACTCCGGATATGACATTCTCCCTGCCTGCGTCTATGATAAGAGTATCGTATATTCTTGCTGTTAAAAAAAGCTCCTGTAGATAGTTCTTTGTTCCGGTTTCATCGAACTTTTCTTTCTCCTGCCATAGCCATGCAACCTGGTCGCGTAAACTGAGATCAAAGTATTTTCCCAGGAAGAGCTTTGCATCGAGGTCGGAGACCGCCCTGTTGTAATAATTCTTTTCAGACGCGAAATTGTTGTCCGGGTTAAGCAGACTCTTATTGTTTCTGCCGCTGTAAGCCGATTCGTTCTGAAGTTTTATCCTGTAATCATAATTTATGAATCTCTCTTCCGGAGTATTTTCATTGCCTTTGTTATCATTTATATTATTCTCTTCCTGCGCAAATACAGGCTGATAGTTTATATTTATTGCTGCCAAAGATAATGCAGCAATTAAAATATTAGATATTTTAGATTTTACTGCCATCTTATATACATCATGTAATCCTTCTGAAAGTATTTATCCGGAAGTTCTTTGTATGCCATATTTGTGTAATAAATTGTTGTTTTATAGATTGTCTTTACAGCATCATGGATCTCGAACTCTGTGGGGCGCTGTCTTCCCAGCATTTCTTTGAATGATTTGAAGTAAGCGGTTTTTAACAGTCTTCCGCTTAAGGCATAATATTCGCAAACCCACGGATAAAACTCTCCGGTTGTAACCCAGTACCTGAGAGAGGCATAAGCTGTCGAAGGGCTTTTTGCAGTCAGATAGAGTTTGTAGCACAGTTTTCCTTCTTTGAGTTCAGTGCCCTCGAGCTTTGCGTTATAATCCTCCCGGAAGTGTATGCTGAGAAGATCGCCGTTAGACGCGTCTCCGAATAGCCTCTGGCTCGCTGATATCCTGATGACCCGCTTTGTTCCCGGGATATATATCCATATAGCCTCTTTTGTATTTAACAGGACTCTGTCTTTGTTGTAACTGGGTTTAATAAATCTCGCCAGGGATTTATATTCTTTCTTCGCATTTACATAGACATCTATGCTTGCTTTACTGACTTCTTTTCCGTTTTTATACTGAATAAAATTAGTATTTAAGAGAAAGGATTCTCTGGGTGCCCTTGCTTCATCAGCTTTTAACAGTATCTGATCAGGTGTTATTTTCCCCTGGGAGGATAAATCAAACGCTGAAAGCGAGAGAATTATAATTATTAAGAAAATATATTTATTCATGAATTTGTCCTGTATTTTTTTTCATCAGAAGCATCCTTTGCTCTTATGCATGCAGTTTTTCGTCTGTACAAACGAGCGGGGCATTACACGTGCCTGAAAGCATCCACTATCACAAGCCTGCTGGCTTTTATTGCGGGCAGTATTGAACTCAGAACAGATATAATTACTGAAGTTAAAAAGCATGAAACTCCGTCCGCAACGCTTATATAAATAGTAATGGGATACGCTCTGTTTTGTCCCGGATATAACACCCGGATATCAAGCTCATTGATAGTGTAAGCGGTTAATATACCAAAGCATAGCCCGAGTACTCCTCCGATTATTCCAATAATCGCGCCTTCCGTTAAAAATAATCTTAGTATGCTGCGTTTGGTTGCACCTATTGCTCTTATAGTGCCGATCTCGGTGATACGTTCCATGACGCTCATTGTCAGTGTATTCACAATGCTGAAAATAACGATTATGACAATAATAATTGTGATGAAAGAAAACATGGTACGCATAAAGCCCGTTGTTTGATGAAAAAAGTCCGCGAGTTCATCCCAGGTTTTATATTCCAGATCAAACTTATTATTCTTTATAATTTCATCAAGCTTTTGCGTAAAAGCGTGCACATGCTCAGTGTCGTCGAGTAATACAAATATTTTTGTTACAGCATCGGTATTCAATAGCTTGTGTGCAGTGTCTAACGGGATCTTTAGCCCGATATCGTCATATTCTTTTGCCCCTGTCTGCATTATCCCCTGTACGGTAACGTCCACAGCATTGATGCCTCCCTCAACAGTAGAAGTCATTAACGTAAGGCCATCGCCGACTTTTGCACCCATTGACCTCGCAACCCCGATACCTGCAATTATGCCGTCCGGTATTTCTTTCTCAAGATCCTTTCCGTCAACAATTCTTAAGAAAGAGGATAATTCGCTGTCTTCACCAGGATCGACTCCTTCGCCCGCGAATATTGTGGACTGATCTCTTGAAGCGATAAGCCCTTTCAGTGAAACTCTTGCTGTAACGATCCTGACCATTTTTTCTTCAGATAATATTTTTTTTATTTTATGAAAGTCTTTTTGATTAATCATGTATTTATACGGCTCGATTGAACCTTTCTCAGAATAGCCCTTCTTGTAAATCTGCACATGGGACAGCCTGCCTTTGATAACGGATTCTCTCATGAAATAAAAAGAAGCGTTCATGTATCCGAGAAAAAGCAATATGCCGATATTGCCTATGATCAGCGCCAGGAGCGTTAATACTGTTCTTCTTTTGTTCCTGAAAATATTTTTAAACGCCAGTTTAAGGTTTAGCATGTTTCTTTTTCCCTTTTATCTTTTTGTTTTCTATCCGGCCGTCTCTTATATGTATGATCTCTTTCGCGTGTTTCATTATCTTTTCGTCATGGGTTGAAAAAATAAAAGTGGTCGAGAATTCCTTATTCATCTTTTTCATTAGTTCTATAATGACCCAATTTTCGAATAGATTTCCATAAAGTGAATCTTTAATTAATTGTTCAACAGAATCTATGCCAAGAAGATAGCAAGCGAGTCCTGTATCTGTGAAATATATTTTTGGAGATTTAA
>CAZVYR010000378.1:0-3801 GCA_964631555.1 uncultured Leptospirales bacterium | reverse complement strand
TGTCAACAAACAGCGTAAAACAGTCATCGAGAGTGTTTGTCACGGTAGACAGGAACACGCCGACCTCGGGGTCGGCACCATCAATGATCTTCCCCACGTCTTCTGAATATCTAAAATAAGCCATAAGATCAGCATCAAAGAAATCATTTATATCATATAATTGCTTTGAAGCCTTATCTGCTTTAAAAATTTCACGGTCGCTCTCATCTCTTGTTTTTTCCCAGAAACTGTCATCCCAGAGCGAGCCAGCATCAAAGAAAAGAACGACCCAGAACATCTGGGGATGCACAGGGACCCTTAACTCAGCTCCGTAAGTAATACGATGATAAAGTCTTTGCTGCCATGACTCCGGAAACGCGTCCTCGTAATACGCAGGCTCCCAGCCTCTCAATGTCTCAGCGCCGCCCAGGTACAACATGTCACTTGTATCAAGCCACGGCTGTTCTTCCCTTGGCTGCATTTTCTCAAGCCGGCCCCTGTTAAACGGCGGAGCGAGGAAAGTACCATTCGCCCTTAGCTCAATAACACATGGATGAGTCTTAAGATAAGGAAGATGAAATGGAGTATAGTAAGTGTATATTTCCGGTGAGTACGTGATATAATGTTTATCTCCCTGCAGCAATATTCCACCGGTAAACCCTACGGAAAATTCCGCTCTCCATCCCCTTGTTGGATTTAAATAATTATCTCTCGAATCACGGTAGACATAATAGGTAATTGTCCTGCTTTCCTGGACTCCGTAAGACGCCTCAATAAACAGATCATCCTGGCTGTTACCCGAGGGATGTAATATACTCTCAAACGCATGCTTCCAGATCAAACCGACCCCGTAATAATACCAGAACCTGTAACTCAGGCCAAGCGTATATCCGAAGGATTGTTTCTGATATTGTGCATATTCATCAGTATTGCTGAAAATTGAGTCATCACTGTATGTATAAAGCTGGTAAAATATCGATGCCGTAAATCCCACAGGATAATTATCAAATAACCATGGCTCCCTGAAACTAAGAGTAATTGAACTGCTTTCAGGGCCATACTGAAATCTTATTCCTACTCTTTGGCCATTCCCCATAAGATTATTTTCAGCAATATCAGCGAATATGGAAAATCCGGAATTCGTTCCGTAACCTCCTCCAAGGGATATCGTGCCTGTCGGCTGCTCCTCAACATCCAGAATAAGATTCATCAGACCCTCTTTGCTTCCTGGTCTGACATCAATGTTAACCTGCTTGAAAAAACCAAGATTAAATATCTTTTCCCTTGTGAGTTGCACTTGCTGTGAATTAAACAGGTCGCCTTCCTTAACCGTTATCTCCCTTCTAATTACCTTGTCTTTAGTCTTTTTATTTCCCTTTATGATTATATTTTCAATATATGCCTGGCTTCCTTCCTGTATCTGAAAATCTATCCTGACGAATTTTCGCTTTTCAACTTTTCCGTCAACTTCCACTTCTCTTTCTTCCACAGTCCTGTTCGGAATGACCCTGGCAAAAATATACCCTCTTGACGCGTATGTAAAGCTAATGGATTGCCGGTCCATCTGGAATTTGGTATCATTAAACACTTCACCGCTTTTAGTTTGTTCAAAACTTAATTCCAGGGTTTTAGTATCAAAGACTTCGTTACCGGAAATAGTGTATTTATCAAAATAATACTTTTCACCTTCCGAAACCTTTATTGTAATAAAGATAGCTCTGTCCTGTTCCTTTTCAGGATCTTTCCATTCATAGTCAACACTATCTTCGATTATCTGGGCGTCGAGATATCCGCGTTCTTTATAATATGCAATGATTTTACCCTTATCCTGCTCATAAATGTCACTATTGAATGAACCATCCTGGAACCAGCCGTCCTCCTCCGTTTGCATTGCGCTTACTAATTTACTTTCCTTTATTTTCCTTGCACCGAGTATAGAGATTTTATCTACTTTTATCTCTTCACCTTCGTCAATAATAAACACTACTTCAACAGTATTCTTTTTCGTATCTTTATTTAACTTATAACTAATAGATGCATTAAAAAATCCTTCCTCTTTATATTTATTCTTGATCAGTTTGACACTTTCCTCAAGAAGATTTGTCTTTAATACATCACCTTCTTTAAGAAGAACGAGATTTTCCAGGTCAACGTCGGTTAATTCTTCCGTTCCCCTGAACTTAACATCAGACACAACCGGCCTTTCTTTACAAATAAAGCGTAATTTAACGCCGTCTCTGTATTCATCCACTTCTGCAATAACATTCTCGAACTGGCCTTCTTTAAAAATTATCTTTATAGCATTACTGATTTCAGAAGCTTTCAAAGGAAAACCTTCGGCAATATCAGTCTGTTCCAGTGCTATCAATAAGTCATCAGGATCAACATTCTGCAAACCTACAAATTCTATATTTCTTATAATTTTACCTTCATATTGCGACGGAGAAGGATACCCCCCGTTAAATGCCAAAAGGAAGCTGGTAATTAATAATAATGTGAGCACATTTTTCATCTCAAAGACCGACCTTAAACCCGAACAGTTATATTGAGTTTTTAAAAATTTTTATATATATTTATTTTTCTGCTCTCTTTACTTTACCCGCTAAGTAATGTCAAGAAAATATGTTTTTTCCTTCACACATGCTTTTTTCTGTTATGTTACAAATAAACCTAAAAAAGGCGTATGTTCTCCAGGCCGAAACCGAAGAAATACACCTTTTGTTTAATATAAATAGTATTATTAATAATAATAAATTATCTGTCTTGTAACGTTGTAAGAGAAAATTTCGACATACCTGCCTGATTTAACAAGTCCATCACTTTCACAATAGTCTCGTAATTTGCATTTTTATCGCCTTTCAGAATAACAGAAGAATCTCCCAGGTTTTTCTTGCGATTATTAAATTCATCTAACAAAGAATTGATGTCATATTTTACATCGTTCAAATACACGTTATTCTTATCATCAATAGTAACAATTAAATCACCTGTTTTTTGAGCTCCTGTCTGAACGGCTTTCGGAAGCTGAACAGAAATAGAAGATGTAGTACTGAGGCTTGAAGTTATCATAAAAAAAGCAATCAATAAAAAAACAAGGTCAACAAGAGAAGTAATATCTATCTGAGCCTTAAACTGAAACCGTTTATCGAATTTAAGCATTCAATAGTCCTTTTAAAATAAGTCATTTGACTGACTTATATATCAATATAGCTTATCGTATCGCTAAATTAGTTTAATTTTAAAAAATTCCTTTTTATTTATTCGTCTACCTTTAATAACGCGTTGGCAATACGCTCAACTTCCTTAATAAAATAATTTATTTTTACTACCATATAATTATAAAAGATCAAGGTCGGGATCGCCACTATCAAGCCAAGAGCAGTTGTAATTAAAGCCTCAGCTATTCCGTAAGCCAGAAGATCATGAGCTGCAGGGCCAACCGTGGATAATCCGCTGAAAGATTTCATCATGCCTGTAACAGTCCCCAAAAGTCCAAGCATAGGAGATATGGTTGCAATGGTCGCGAGTGCGCTTACATTCTTTTCTATTCCTTTTATCGCTCTTTCCGACGCTTCAATAACAATTCTTTCTCTTTGATTTTTTAGATGTATATTGTTCAATACATCCTTAAAAATCCGGATAATAACACCGCCGTATCTGTCGCATAATATCGCGGCTTTATCATACTGGTCAGCTTTAATAAAATCCGAAACATTGCCGGCAATCAATGTATAATCATAATCTATTTTCTTATAAAAAATAATCCTCTCAATAATAATGGCTACAGCGATAACCGAACATAACACAATGGGTGCTATCATC
>CAZVYR010000377.1:1464-3806 GCA_964631555.1 uncultured Leptospirales bacterium | reverse complement strand
CCTTTTCAATTCATTCAATATAATTGAATTAAAGAAAGCCCTTGGGGCTTACAAAGTTGTGGGAGATGAATATTAAATCATTATGTTTCGTGGTGTTGTGTTGAATAAGACAATATTGCGGAGGATATTATGAAATACGGATCATTTGCTATTGTGCTTTTTCTGTTGTTATCAAGTGGTACTTCCGGAAGTATTTACGCTTATAACAATAATGATCTCAAAAGGATTAAAAACGGAGAAAGAAACCTTCACGGCGCTGATCTTAGCGGTGCAGATCTCAGCAAGATGAATGTCCAGAATCTTATCCTTACGGGCGCTAACCTTGCCAAAGCTGATTTCAGCGGCTCAGATTTATCAGGATCAATGCTTAATTTTACTAATCTCAACAATGCCAATCTGGAAAATGCGAAACTGAATTATGTGAATCTAAGTTACAGTAATATGGTATCTGCCAGGCTCAAGGGAAGTGATTTTACAAGCGCTGATCTTACGAATTCCGATCTCAGTAACACTACACTGGATAAAACCATACTATTCGATGTAAATCTCGAAAACGCAAAATTAAGAAATTCGGTCATTACCGGTTCCAATCTGGGATTTGCCGAAATGAAAGGGGCTGATTTCGCGAATACTACCATTTCCGCCACTGATCTTTCCGGCTCTGAGTTAAGCTTATCGGATTTTACAAATGCGAAGATATCGGATTCAAAAATAATAAATTGCGGTCTCAGGAAAATTAAATTAATAAAGGCAATCCTTAAAAGGATTAATTTTAAGGATTCGAATTTGACCGGCGCGGATTTTACAGAAGCTGAACTAAGCGATATAAATCTGACGAGATCGTATATTGTCGGCGCTGTTTTTACAGGCGCACGTTTTTTTAACTCTAACCTGGAAGAAGCATATTGTGTAGGCGCTGACTTCAGAAATGTGATTATTAAAGAATCAAAGTTTACGGGTACTGATCTACGGGGGGCTGATCTTTCCGGTATGGAATGCAGTAATTCGGACTTTAGTAAAGCTAATTTTTTATCAACCGGTTTTGACGCGGATAATATACAGAGTCTGAGGAATCTGGGCGCAGTTCTGGATTCAAATGCTGTTAAAAATATAATGAAATCGGGCGCGGATCTCAATAATATAAAATTTATTGATATCAACCTGAAAGGGGCTAAAATAAATTCTCGCTGGAAAAAGGTTATTCTTAATCAGGATATAAAGAATGTTAATGATATTGAATGGAATGAGTAATTATTATATTCCGGATAGATGAGAGACCGGCTTCGAAACGGAGAGGAAGGAATATGGGTTCCAGGTTGAAAGTTCCAGGTTCCAGGAAAGATGGAATATAATGATCATGATTGTCTTTTAACTTTGGAACCTGAAACTTGGAACATGGAACTTCTTTTGATGACGTCTTTGGGATGAAGCTGAAACGGAGAGGAAGCGGTTATGGAACGGAGCCGACAGGAAGTCTTTATGTCCTATATAAAAAGCCTCAAAGAATTGACAGATAAAAAAATGCTTTATCCGAAAAGCCGGTTTATATAACACACTTTACAAATATAATTTCCAGATTAACAATATTTTGAATGATTTTAAATATATGAAAACCTATCTTAGTCTGCTTACAGACATCGTTTATCCTGTTATATTTTTTTTCTTTGTATCAGCTAATCTATATGGCCTCGACTTTAGTAACCCTGATATGCATGATTTACGAATGGATAATCATTATTATGCTCAGGGTGAAAAGGGCGATCCTGGTGAGCCCGGCCCTGAGGGCCCGCAAGGCCCGCGCGGTGATAAAGGTGAGAGAGGAGATCAGGGTGAACAAGGACCTGAAGGCAGACAGGGCCCTCGCGGTGATAAAGGCGATCAGGGTGATAAAGGTGATTCCGGCGAACAGGGGCCACGAGGTGATCGCGGTGAAAAAGGAGAGAAAGGCGAACCAGGCATAAAGGGAGATAAAGGTGAGAAAGGTGAACCCGGTACCCAGGGGCCCACAGGGCCTGCGGGCATAAGGGGAGAGAAAGGTGAGAAAGGAGATCATGGTGAGCAAGGGCCTGAAGGAAAACAGGGTCCTCGCGGTGAAAAAGGCGACAAGGGAGACAAGGGCGATCCTGGTATTAAAGGCGAAAAAGGTGATCGCGGTGAAAAAGGAGAGAAAGGCGAACCAGGCATAAAGGGAGGTAAAGGAGATAAAGGTGAACCCGGTACCCAGGGGCCCACAGGGCCTGCGGGCATAAGAGGAGAGAAAGGGGATAAGGGAGATCATGGCGAGCAGGGGCCTGAAGGAAAACAGGGTCCTCGCGGTGAAAAAGGCGACAAGGGAGACAAGG
>CAZVYR010000377.1:0-1364 GCA_964631555.1 uncultured Leptospirales bacterium | reverse complement strand
GCGATCCTGGTATTAAAGGCGAAAAAGGTGATAAAGGCATTCCCGGCGAGAAAGGAGATAAAGGTGAACCCGGCCTCAAAGGAGAAAAAGGAGAAGCCGGTCCAAAAGGCGAAAGAGGAGTTCCCGGATTTCCTGGCCCGGCAGGTTCTATTGGTACCAGGGGAGAAAAAGGATATCCAGGCGAGCGAGGGCCTGAAGGCAAACAGGGAATACAAGGTGAAAAAGGCGATAAGGGAGATCCTGGTGTTAAGGGAGAGAAAGGAGACAAGGGTGAAACGGGAGAAAAAGGTGAAAGAGGGGAGAAAGGAGAAACCGGGGTTACACCGGAACAGGTAAAAATAATTAAAGATAATTTGTATATCAATAAAGAACAAAATTACACAATAGACAAAATCAATAAGCTCAACAAAGAACAGACTGATGAGATCTTCAGAAATAGCAAAATGAACGAGAAACAGCACAGGGATATATTCAGATTGCGAGCAAGAGATAAAGTATTGGAAAGACGGATTGAAGCAAACAAAAATAAAAACAATTCCCAGGATAAAGAGATAAACCGGATAACAGAATTAAACATAAAACAGGAAGAAGCCATAATAAATAATACTAAAATAAATCAGCAGCAATCCGTATTTTTCAGTACTGATGAGATAAACGTAAAAAGTAAGATAAAAACAGGTTCACTGGTACTTACTGCAATTACCGTAAATAAAGATGAAATTCAGGATCTTGACGTAGCTGACAAAGGTGTTGTTTTCGCAAAGGAAGTTAAAAGAATCAGGGGCTTTATAAACGGCAGTATCGGCCAGGTTCTTTATATTATAAATACAGGCACAAACGGAATAGTTATTGAAAATAACGCTTATGGGGATTTTCAGAAAATTAAATTATCTTCGAATTCTATTCAGCTTGAAAAGGATCGGGGAATTGCATTAATTTTTGACGGTACTTACTGGAGAGTATTTTCCAGATGAAATTCGAAATAACTTAATTGGATTATTTTAAACTACTTATGTAAAAAATGCTTGCCATTATAGATTTGTAATTTTAGTGTTCTTTCAAAGTACCATTACTAATAAAAGAGATAATTCTAAATATTAATTAAAAAAATATTATTAATTATAATTTTTTAAATTAATTGCAATGGTTACTTAAAGCTGTTATTATTCATATCATTATAGCTGATTATTTTATATGGAGGATTTTATGATAAAAAAGATACAACTGTTAGTGTTGTTTTTTATCATTATTATCGAGTTTGAAGCATTCGCCGGCCCTACTATTATCCGCGATGACAGAATTACCGACATTGCCATGACTCCGACTCTGGGCAGGGGTTATACAATAGTAACAAATACTTTCCA
>CAZVYR010000376.1:0-3822 GCA_964631555.1 uncultured Leptospirales bacterium | reverse complement strand
TTGAAAAACATAGAAGCTAATTATTACGGCAGCGGTCTGGTGAATTAAAAATAGAAACCTTACACGTTTAATAATTATAATAAAGTATCAACAATCCAGGCAGATTTTCTTATTCTCCCCGAAATACTATTTTATTTTAAAGCCACGTTCATTTCGAGAGAGCCCATGGGACTATAGAGATTAATACCAAGTGTCTTCTGCTGTACTGCCGATATAGTGAATTCTCTTCCTTCAATGACCGTAGGCGTGGTTATGCTGACTTGTTGTGTACCCTGAGTAATATTAGTAAACAGATTCATCGCATTACCGGTTATCATATTAGCAAATTCGCCCATAATATCTTTCCACTCGGTGTCTATCTGTTCTTTTGACAGGCCCGGCATAAGTATATCTGCGATTTTATGCACCATAACCATACTCATACTATAAACAACAATCCCCTGCACGCCGCCTGTAATTCCGATAATAATAGCGACATCATGAGTCGGCACAGGTTTGTCTTTTACAACAAGTTTTCCTCTTTTCAGATCAACTCCAACAACAGACTTAAAAACAGAGCTCGCTGCCTTAAGAAACGGATTAACATATTCTGCATTTACGTTCATGATTTTTCCTTAATTATAGTATCTTATTATTATAGATGAAATTCTTTAACTAAGCAATCAAAATTTTAGATTTTTAGTAATTTTAGACTCTTCACGAATTGATGACAGCATAGACATATAAAGCGAATTGCTTTTTTGATATGCAAGCTCGCCTTCTATTTTTTTATATTCTTCCGGGGATGGTCCCTTTGTATCAATTTTACTTAAAACCGGTGTAAATATATATAATCCGTCAAAAGAACTTATGACCCTTGAAGCCGTTCCGGGTTTCATAGACAACAGATTATCTCTGAAAATCATTGAATTATAAATAGAATGAAGAATCGCGCCTTTATCATCGCTCTTCACAGGATCACCCAATTTGAATATATCCGACATAAGTATTTTACCACCAAGAAAAGATGCTGCTTCATTAAATGACTTTTTCTCTATAGCGAGTTTGTCAATCTTTTCGATCAATTCATTCTTATAATCATCCAGCTTCCTTTTGCTAAGTTTATCCTTTATTCGCATCCTGTCGGTCACAGGATCCTTTATCTCGTCCTTACTGCTCAACAATTCCTCATCAATTTCTTGTTCCGTAACGGTTATTTTATCTTTAAATCTCTTATCAATATCCGAAGCAGGTAAATAGCAATACTTTATCCGGAACTTCGACTTATCTAAAAAATATTCGGTATTAACCTCATCAGGCGCCACACCTGTTCCCAAAAAGATCAGGCCTCTCAGCTCATCCAGAATGATATCTTCTTTTACTAATAAAAAGAAATCCTCAAACCCCTGATGATAATGTGTCAAATATCTTTCCATCACTTCCTTATCAAATTTACCTTGTTTGTCTTTAAATCCCGGTATATTCTTAATGCTTCTCACTACCCTGCTCCTTGAAACCTGTATCCCTATCTCATCAGCTTTCTGAAGCAACAATCTTCTCATTATCATACTATTAAGAATTGATTCCTGCACTTCCTTTTTATTTACATTCTCGACCCTGTCTGCCAGACTGTCTCTGTATCTTAAAAAATCCAGTCTGTATAATTTCTCGCCGTTAATAACAGCAACAACATTATCATCCAGGCCGAGCTTCGTCATAAAGTTCGGCATTCCAAAAGAAATTACAATAATTATAGTAAAAAAACCTATTATTACATACCCGCCAATCTTAATAAAACGCGATTTTGAATCAAACATCAATGAACCTCTGGTTATTTAATAAATTCAGGAAAAGTAAAATACAGCTCCGGATTGTTGCTGCCGTACTTTTAAAATCCGGCTTTATATTTTTAAAAATTGACGGAAAAGATAACCTGTAATACTCTTTTGTCAATTAGAAATAATAATATAATAAAAACTCAGTCAGATAGTCGGTTCCCTACCGTTCCAAGACCTGTTCCTCTCCGTTTCAAAGTCGGCTCCGCTCCGTTTACAATACATGATCAATCCCATCTTAAACCGCTTCCCCTCCGTTTCATAATACTGGATTATTCCAGTATTAAGTCGTATGAAAGCCGTTTACTAAAGGAACAGAACTTAACGCTGATCCAGATCATATTAAATCAAACCGCGGGCGAAAAAACCAGTCAGGCAGGATTAATTACCTGTACGGATACCCTATTCCGTCTCAGCCTCTTCGATCAGCATAACCGGGATACCGTCCTTTACAGGATATTTCCTCTTGCATTCAGTACAGATCAGTTTTTCATTCTTCGTATCATACTCAATATCACCTTTGCAGGCAGGGCATGCAAGAATTTCGAGTAATTTTGTATCTATCATTTTTCCCCATGATATAATATTAGCTTATAAAGCTTTTAAATTCGACGACCGATTATAGCAATTTTCCTTAACATATCGGCAATACAGGCAAAAACAATAATAATCAATATTCTTCAAATTGCATATTTCCGGAATTATTAAACCTATCCTCTTTGCTTTTTGTTATGTTATTTTAACAAATTTGTTAATAAATTGAATATTTTCAATCAATTTATCGATTTAAACAGCAGTATCATTAAAAAAGTTAATCATGTCTTAGATATAAGTTCAATAATTATCCAATGTCAAGATTATAAGATATAATTAATAAAAAAAGGCCCGGAACAGCTTTTTCATAAATTTCTGCTTGAAATTATGTCCCATAATTAGCTTAAATAAACACATGGATTTTATACATTTACATAATCATTCCGATTTCTCCATACTGGACGGAGCAATAACCGTTAAAAAACTGGTTTCAAAAGCAGTCGAGATGGGAATGCCGGGAGTGGCAATAACCGACCACGGTAATCTGTTCGGGGCCATTGAGTTCTTCCAGGAAGCGAAAAGCCAGGGAATAAAGCCCATCATTGGTCAGGAATTCTATATTGCGCCAGGATCCAGGTTCCATAAAGAATCCAGCAAAAAAGGCAAAGATTCATCGTACCATCTGCTGTTACTTGCCAAAAATATTAAAGGATATAAGAACCTCAGTAAACTCTCTTCAATAGGATACACAGAAGGATTTTATTATAAACCCAGAATAGACCTTGAAGTCCTTGAGAAATACAAAGAAGGGCTTATCTGCTCCACTGCCTGCCTTAAAGGCGAAGTGCCGTCCCTGATCGTCAATGATAAACCTGAAAAAGCACGCGAAACAGCAGGAAAGTATAAAGAAATATTCGGCCCCGGCAATTTCTACCTCGAAATGCAGGATCATAATATACCGGAGCAAAAGAAAGCCAATACCGAAATCATAAGGATATCAAAAGAGCTTAATATACCGTTAATAGCGACAAATGACTGTCATTACCCGAATAAAACGGATTCATATTCCCATGACGTACTTCTCTGCATCCAGACCGGGAAAACAATGGATGATGATAACCGCATGAGATTATCATCCGACCAGTTCTATTTCAAATCGCCTGAGGAAATGAACGCCCTGTTCGGTGATTACCCCGAAGCCTTAAAGAATACACGTCATATACTTGATATGACCGACCTCGAGCTTTCGCTGGGAGACGTCATCCTGCCTCACTTTGAAGTTCCTGAAGGATATACACTGAACTCATACCTGAAGCACCTTGTATACAAAGGCGCAGAGAAAAGATACCCGGACGGAATACCTGAGTACGTAAAAGAAAGAATAGAGTATGAGATAGGCGTGATCACAGGCATGAATTTTTCCGGCTATTTCCTTATTGTCTGGGATTTCATTGAGCGGGCCAGGGAAATGGAC
>CAZVYR010000375.1:0-3827 GCA_964631555.1 uncultured Leptospirales bacterium | reverse complement strand
ACTTAATACTAATCAAATATTTATTGAAAGTCAATTTGTTGATTAATTTTTTTCGCATTAAATCTATGAAAGGAGAATTTTATTTCGAGTCTCTGAGATTTTTATTTTCCGGGACGAAATTCCGAATGGCCGGTGTCGTTATTTATCCGTGATAGTATTATTTATGGCTTTGAAACGGAGAGGAAGCAAAAAAAGTTAAAGATTGAAGGTTCCAGGTTCCAGGGGTGTTAAAAGATCGGAATATTTATGAATATTTTTTTTCCATGGAACTTTGAACTGATTTTTATAAAGGTTAGTTAGGATTTGAAGCGTATTTGAAACGGAGAGGAAACGGAGGGGAAGCGACTTAATATGGGCCTAAGCCCGTATTATTGAACGAAGGGGAGCAGAGACATATCCTTTTATTTTATAATCTGAAAATTCAAATTATTTATTTTTTAGTTAGTGAATTTTAAATAATTGCCGATAAATGTTATGGGACATAAAATTAACTCCCCGGAGCCGGATCCCGAATCTGTTATGCCGGTCTCAGGCCCGGATTAAGTATTCCGGTTTACGGTAACCGGCCGGAGGATTTTAAAAATTTATTATTTCATCAATGGTGGTAATCATGCAAAAGAACAAGAAAAAAAATAACTTCAAATCCCTTTTAAACAAATACCTGGGAATCAAGGGTCTGGATATTGTGGTATTTCTTGTTGACGGAGAGCAAATCGAGCTGCATAAGAACAGGAAGCTTGTAAAAGACGAAATTGTCTATTCCGACAAGAATAATTCGGAACTAAGGATACCTATTTCACAAATCAAATCTATTGATCTGTACGCGGCATAAAACGATTATTTTGTTTATCTTTTATATCAGTCCTTTCGAAAAAGTAAATATTATATTAAACATACTAAATATTTCATTTTACCGGCTTAATAGCTTTCATTTACTCCCCTATTTAAAATAATTAGTAATTGACAATAAAAAAATTGGCAAAATAAATTGATTGAAGCTATAATACTTCAGGGAGATATATTACTTAATCCGGCTGTTTTCTAATTTATAAACGGTATTTACCTGTTCAATATGACCAGGATGAATTCAGCCTGATTGATGATATTATCCCTGTATTATTTAAAGGAACTCAATCTATCTATTATTATTGAATATGCCTATGCAAAACATCAGGTATCATATAATTAATACGTGTGCTGTTATATTATTCTCCTATATAACAGCTATAACTATTAATCAATTTATTAAATCCACTATTAGTCCGGCATACAACGTTAGTTCGACGATGAATAAATTTGTTATTTCCAAACCGGTGAAAAAAACTTTCGATGAATATAAATCAATCCTGGACTCCACTTTTTTCAAGCTTGCGGGCGATGCTGAGGAACCGGGTAATAACGAAAATCCTGTTATAAACGAGTCAAATGAATTGAAAGATATTCAGTTATTGGGGACAATTTCAGGCCCGGCCAGTATTGCACGGGCATTAATAAAAAAAAGAGGCGAGAAGGATTCGCAGATTTTTAAACTCTGGAGCGACGTTTATGGATTCAGGCTTGTCAGAATTGATAATGCAAAGATATATCTGAAAAAAGGCGAAAAAGTCGAAATACTGGATATGTATGCCCAGAAAGACAACGACAGACCCGGCATGCCTCCTGATTCTCCAAGATTCGCACCTATTAACTCCGCTAATAATACTCAGTCAATCAGCAGGTCGGAGATACAGCAAAAAGTTCTTAATAATGTTGATAATGCCCTGAAGGGACTGAGGGCGGGCCCGTACAGGGTTAATGGAAATATTGAAGGTTATAAATTATTCAGGGTAAGCCCCGGTAACATACTGTATAAACTCGGAGCCAGAAGCGGAGATATTGTTAAAAGAATAAACGGACATGCTATTGATAGTACTGAAAAACTGCTTGGATTATGGCAATCCGTACAGGGGGAGTCAAAAATAACGGTAGATATTGAGAGAGGCGGTAAGCTGGAAAATTTTGTATTAAATATAACTGATTAAAAATATATACGTTTAATTTAATAATGTAATTCACGCAAGGAATATTAAATGAAAGTCACTGGAATTTCACGGCTTTATAAGATTTCGCTTATAATGATCATCATTACTTTAATCTTTTCCTTTTTCACAGGGAATTATAGGATTATTGATTCATTGAATAGTGACTCATTGAATAGTAATTCATTTCAATTTGCCGGCAGCCTGATCCCCCGTGCCTTTGCAAAAGAACAGGATCAGAAGGAAAAATATTTTACATTAAATTTTAAAGACGCTGACATTACGGAATTTTTAAATGTTATGGGTCAGCTTATAGGTAAAAATATTATTATTGACGACAAGGTTCGGGGCAAGATCACGATCAGTTCTGTTAAAAAATTTCCTGTTTCGCAGGCGTTTCAGATACTTAAATCGATTCTGGAAGTAAAGGGCCTGGCGGTTGTTGAAACGCAATCCCTGATCAAGATTATACCTATAAAGGAAGCGATCAAGAAAAATGTTGAAATCGTAATAGACGGCAAGAAACAACAAATAGACTTAGGCGAAGAACAGACAATAACATATATCCTGAAGATTGAACATGCGGATGCGAATGAAATTGCTGCAGCACTCAAACCGCTGAAGTCTAATCTTGTTGATATTGTTATTTATCCCGCGCTGAATATTATAATTTTAAGCGGGATTTCCTCTGAAATAGACGGACTGATAAAGATAGCTGAAGAGCTGGACCGCGAAACCAAGCCAGAGGAAGAGGAAAAAATCGTAAAGGGAAATATCCATATCGTTCACCTTGAAAATGCGGATGCTGAACAGCTTGCCGGAGTTCTTTCGAGAATCCCTTTCTCCGAAAATGCCAAAATAGATACTTCTGTCCCTTCCGCGAGAGCAGCTAATATCAGGAGTTCGGCCAGGGCAAGAAGAACAACAGGGGCTCAGCCTGTGACAGCGGCAAAGCCCACTACCAAGCTTTCGATTATCGCAAATAAGGAAACAAACTCTTTAATAATTACGGCAACTCCTGAAGAATTTAAAGAGATAAAGCGTATTATCAGTGAACTTGATATTGTTCGTGAGCAGGTTCTGATTGAAGCATTGATCGTTGAAATTTCGGCTGATAAATCAATGGGGCTCGGTGTTGACTGGATGTTAGGGGGCAAGGCAGGGTCGAATCTTTACGGCGGCTCTTCTATCATGGGGACTGTGCCCAATTTTTCGACTCCTGAGGGTGTGCCTGCAGGCAAGGAACTTGCGATGCCGTTCAGCCAGGGCTTTCAATTGGGATTTTTAAGCGGAGAAGATGCTCTTAGTTTCGCGTTATTGAGCCTGTCTGAAACTGATAAGAACTACAATGTTCTTTCAACACCGCAAATTCTCACTATCGATAACCACGAAGCAGAATTGAATATCGGGGAGGAAATACCTATTACCTCCAATACCAGGATCACGGATTCAGGTACACAATTCCAGTCTTATGAGTATAAATCCGTAGGCATCAAGTTAAAGCTTACTCCGCATATTACCAAGAACGAGAAAATAACACTTGATCTTTACCAGGAAGCCAATTACGTGCTTGGCACGGGAACATCATCAACACTCCCCACGTTAACAAAACGCGACATTCAGACGAAAGTAACAATAATGGACGGGAAAACCATTGTTATCGGCGGACTTATCAAAAACAACAAGAGTATAGAAGAAACAAAAGTCCCGATTCTCGGAGATATCCCGATTCTCGGCTGGCTGTTCAAGAGACGGGATGTTTCTTATACAAAAACAAACCTGCTTGTATTTATTACTCCCCATATTGTG
>CAZVYR010000374.1:0-3834 GCA_964631555.1 uncultured Leptospirales bacterium | reverse complement strand
TGTGCTTTTTTTAATTCCTGTGGCATTTTACTTAGGAGGTCATATATTAGACTACAAGAGAACAATAAAAGACAATTCAGAAATATTGCTGGATCAAAATAAAGTTTTAATCGACTCGCTTAATAATACTCAGCAGTTAAACGAAGAACTGCAAATTAAAATTGACCAGAGGACTGAAGAACTTAAATCCACCAATAAACAACTCGCGAAAACCCTGGTACAATTGAAAGAAAGCGAGAAGAAGCTTGTCCATGCTGAAAGAATGGTCGGTGTGGCCAACCTTGCTGCGGGTGTCGCTCATGAAATAAACAATCCGATGGGAGCTGTCCGTAATTACCTGCAGGAGATACTCGAGGATATGCCTGATAATGATGCGCGCAGAAAAAACATACTTGAAGCGGAAAAAGCGACAGGAGAATCCAAGGTTTTAATAAACGATCTTCTGTCCTTTGCCAGGACAGACGAGAATTTATATATTATTGAGATCGATATAAATGAAGTAATTGAAAAAATAACAACAAATGTCCGGCAATCGTTTTTAAATGTGAACGTTAAAATCAATAAAGATTTGATGCCTGATCTCCCAATAGTTAAATTAGACCCTATGCAGATAGATCAGGTATTTACGAATTTAATAACAAACGCGTATACTGCAGTCAAAGAAAGCGGCGAAATCTGCATAAAAACCTCAAGCGGGAATGATGGTATTCATGTTGAAATAAAAGATAATGGTGAAATAATCCCGCAGGAAATTATTAGTAAAATTTTCGATCCCTCTGAAAAAGCGCTCAATGGAATAGGGAGAAAAGATATTGGACTTGCGATAAGCTACAGTATTATTAAACGATTTAATGGCGAGATAAAAGTTGCCAGTTCATTTGAAGAAGGCACCAAATTCGATATAGTAATTCCATATGCTTTAAAATAATAAAAACATTGATAATATCATAGCAATTAATAATCAAAATTAAAAACCTAAATACACTTGTTAAGATATTATATATTTTGAGGGGTTATAATTGAATATCGATAAAGAAGAAAAGATTAACCTCCTTTTAGTTGAAGACGATGCGGATTTTAAAAAATCTCTGGCCAGTCGGCTATCTAAAAGAAATTATAACGTAACTGCAGTTGAGTCTGCAGAGGACGCGCTTGAACAGATAGAATCCGAAATTTTTGAGGTTATAGTATCCGACATCAAACTAAACGGTATGGATGGCCTGGAGTTTTTATCCAGGGTAAAGAAGATGGATGAAGACCTGCCGGTTATTTTAATAACCGGGTATGCCAACCTCGAAACAGCCAGAAAAGCTGTTGCCCTTAATGCTTATAATTATTTGATCAAACCGCTTTCCAATATTTCCGACCTTATAATACCAATAAACAATGCAGTCTCAAATTATAAATTAAAACAAGAAAACAAGATATTAAAAGAGCACTATGAGAATATTGTTTCCAGCGTGCCCGACGGAATATTAACAATAAACACGTCATTTATTATCGAGTCCGTTAACAATGCATTTCTCGAAATGTTTAAAACCACCGAACAACAAATACTGAATAAGAGTATTGAAGAAATATTTGATGAGAAAATATCAGGCCATATAAAAGATGTTATGGACTCTCTGGGATTCGAGGGAAATTCTGTACGCTTTGAATGGACAAACACAGGAAAGGCGGATCATAAATTGTGGACTGATATAACACTGAAAAGAGCTATAATAGGGAAAAAAGAAAGCATTTTAATGGTAGTTGCCGATATAACAGCATTGAAGAGAGCGGAAGAAGCAAAGAAAAATATTGAAGTCCAGTACATTCAGATGCAGAAACAGGAATCAATCGGCAGCCTTACCCATGGGATTGCTCAATAATACTAGGCCACGCGCAGCTCTCAATGACAGAGGATTCATTAGAAGAAATAAAACAATCATTATCAGAAATCGAAAAGGCTACAATGCGCGGCAGCAGCCTTGTTGAAAACATGACGTCATTTGCAACCCCCTATGTCCCTGAGCTCAGGCCACAGGATATCAGGGAAACTATTGATAACGTATTTGAAATGCAAAAGCGGCAATTACATCTTCAGAACATTAAGGTTAATAAAGATTATTCCAATAAGTTGATCGCGTTATTTGACCAGGGACAAATGGAACAGGTCTTTATCAATCTTCTAATAAATTCCATGCACGCGATTAAACCCAATAAAAAAGGTGAGATATCCATATCTGTTAAAGATCTCAATGGACAGGTCAGGATAAGCTTCGAGGATAACGGTACTGGAATGGACGCGAATATAAAAAATAAAATATTCGATCCCTTCTTTACTACAAAAGGCGCCTATGCTAAGGACGGGCATGATATATCCGGTACAGGACTTGGACTTTCAGTTACCAAAGGTATAATCAAACAGCATCATGGTACAATATCGGTTGACAGTGAAAAAAATAAAGGAGCGACTTTTACCATAATCCTGCCTGCGGTTGATACTGTCGAGGTAGAAAAGAAAAAGACAACGGATTCACTTAATGATATTGATATAGAAAAAATAAAAAACCTGAGAATATTACTTGTCGATGATGAAGAAGAAATGGTCAAACTGATGAAATTAGTCTTTAAAAAAGCAGGTTTTAAGAATGTTCTTGTAGAGGATAACGGGAAAAAGGCAATTGCTTCTTTCTATAACTTTAATCCTGATATTGTATTCCTTGACATGATAATGCCGGATATGAACGGCAAGGATGTCTTTAACGAAATTAAAACAATCAATAAAAACATACCTGTAGTATTCATGAGCGGCAAAATAAATGTACATAAAGATGAAATTAAGAAGGAGGGCTCATACGATTTTATAAAAAAACCGTTCAATATAAATGATTTATATCTTATACTGTCAAGAGTTATCAGCAACAATGAATTACACATTAGTTAGCTGTTAAGGAAATATTTTACAGTTATCCGGGTTGAACAATAATTTATAATCCCTGCAAAAACCTGTCAATCCCCGCAGCAGCTTCCCTCCCCTGACTTATTGCCCAGACAACAAGCGATGCTCCCCGCACCGAATCACCGGCAGCGAAAATTCCGTCAACATTTGTCATGTAATTCTTATCAACAGCGATATTTCCCTTCTGATCCATATCAAGCCCCAGATCCTTTATAAGTCCATGTTCAACATGAACAAAGCCCATCGCAAGAAAAACAAGATCAGCCTGCAGCTCAAATCCGGAACCCGCTATTTCCCTCATTCTGAATTCTCCGCCTTCATTATACCATTCAACCTTAACTGCTTCTATACTTTTGATTCTTCCATTCTCCCCGATAAATCTCTTTGTCAGAATATTCCACATTCTTTCACAGCCTTCTTCATGAGAACTTGATGTTTTAATAACCCTTGGCCATAAGGGCCAGGGTTCATTTTCAGTTCGGTTCTCCGGAGGTCTGGGCAGTAATTCAATCTGGGTTATATATGACGCACCCTGTCTGTTGGCCGAGCCTACACAGTCAGACCCTGTATCTCCTCCGCCTACTACCACGACTTTCTTGTTATATGCTCTTATAAGATCGTTTTCAGGAATAGTATCTCCCCTGACTATCCTGTTCTGCTGGGCGAGATATTCCATGGCAAAGTATATCCCACTTAAATCTCTCCCCGGGATAGTCAGGTCGCGCGGCTCCCTTGCTCCGATTGTCAGGCATACAGCATCGTATTCCTTCAATAGTTCGGAGACAGGTATATCTTTACCAATCCGTACCCCGGTTTTTATTATTAATCCTTCTTCTTTTAAAATATTTACTCGTCTGTCGATGATATACTTTTCCAGTTTAAAGTCAGGT
>CAZVYR010000373.1:0-3846 GCA_964631555.1 uncultured Leptospirales bacterium | reverse complement strand
GCATTATATTTCTGCATCACCTGGTCAACCAGCTTTGCAATGCTATCCTCCTGGGTAACATCAACTGACATTGCGGTTGCCTCTGAGCCGGTTTCTTTTTTAATATCAGCGACAGCCCCATCAAGTTTTTCAAGATTACGGCTTGCAACGACAATCTTTGCACCCTGTGTTGCAAGTGCAAGAGCGCATGCTTCACCAAGCCCTCCTGCGCCGCCGATAACCACCGCGATTTTATTATCTAATCTGAACATAAAGCCTCCCAATTAATTTATTTTTTGTAACTGTACAATAAACTATTCCGGAGCTTCACACGTTGTACACGTCCCCGGTACTATCGCACACACTTCCTGTGGAAGTGACACCTCCAAAGGAGACGAAGCTTTCTTCGGAGGCGAGGTATTTTATTTCAAGACAATTAGACCCTATAAGCAGGCATCATTCCCGACATTTATGCCGGGATAGCGCTTTGAAATAAATCAAGCACATATAAGCCTTAATAAAACCGGAATGTTTTATTACTTTTTAGCTATTCCGATAATCTCTCTTGCTTCCTCAGGAGATGCTATTTCAAATCCAAGGTCCCTGATGATCTTAACGCTCTTCGCTACCATTTCAGCATTGCTTTTAGCAAGTACTCCTTTAGACATATAGATATTATCTTCCATGCCTACTCTTGCCTGGCCGCCGAGAAGGACCGCAAGCGTTGTTATAGGAACCTGCACTCTTCCTACTGCACAGCAGTTGAATATAGTATCACGGGGCAATAGCTGCACAAGAGAAACGAGGTTTTCCCAGGTCCCTTCAACAGCTCCCTGGTAAGACATGTTCATTACAAAATTAACATAATATGGTTTTTGAAGAAGTCCCTTATCTATGAAATTTTGCATTTCCCTTAGCATGCCGTGATGATATATCTCCATTTCCGGCTTGATATTCCTTTTTTTCATTTCTTCGGCAAATCTCTCAAGTTCAGGTCTTGGATTTGCCCAGGTAGATTTGCCATCCGGCCTCAGCATAGAACCCATATTCAGTGATGCCATTTCAGGCTCTGCTTCAAGACATGCCAGTCTCTGATCAAACGTCAGACCAGGTCCACCTCCAGTGCTGTCCTGTAAAATAATATTGCATTTCGTTTTAATAGCAGAATGTATTTTTTTGAATATTTCCGGATCACCGCTTGGTTTGCCTTCATTATCGCGAGCATGTAAGTGGGCAATTGATGCTCCTTCATTAAAACAGTTATATGCATCAGCAGCAATTTCATCCGGCTGTTCCGGCAAATAGGGAGTTGCTTTTTTTGTCTGGATCCCTCCAGTTAATGAAACAGTAATAATTACTTTTCTCATTATTACTTAAGACCTCCATAAAAATTATTATTTTTTAGAGCGAGTCTTAAAATCAATTTACCCAATAAAAAATAATTTTAAGACTCGCTCTAAATATGATTATTTTTTAAAATAAAATAAATCCAAAATAGCTTCCGCTCCGTTTCCTCTCCGTTTCAAAAACGGATATGATCCCATTATAAACGTATACAAACTCTTAATCAGTTATTGCTGTTTCTTCCAGAATAATCCTTGCGTCAACTGCTTTAGCTCCTTTTTCATAAGCAAATACAGGATTAATATCCATCTCCCTGATCTCCGGATTTTGTTCGACCAAATCCGAAAGTTTGATTAATAATTCCTCCAGGTAACCAATATCAACAGCACTTTGTCCCCTGTAGCCTTTAAGCAACCGATAACCCTTTACCTGGCGGATCATATCTCCGGCATCTTCTTTTGTCAATGGAACAATTCTGAATGATACATCTTCCAGGACTTCAACCAGTGTGCCTCCAAGACCGAACATCATCATTGGCCCGAACTGCGGATCTTTTGTCATACCAATAACTATTTCCAGGCCAGGCTGAGCCATCCCTTGTATCGATACCCCCTCGATCACTGCTCCCCCGGCCTTTTCACTGACCGCGGACATTATATCGTTATAAGCTCTTCTGACCTGATCTTCATTCTGCAGCCCGACTTTTACACCACCGATATCGCTTTTATGCGTTATCTGCGGGGAGACAATTTTCATAACAACAGGATATCCTAACTTACCTGCAGCTGAAACGGCTTCCTCTTCTGAAGCTGCAAGAACAGGTTCAGCTACATTTATACCTGCTTCTTTTAAAATTTGTTTGGATTTAATTTCATCAAGAATATTGGAACTGCTGGATTTAATTATTTCCAGAAAAAGCCCTCTGACTTTTTCTGATTCTTTTTTATTAGTATTTTTTTCAGGAATTATTTCTTTTCCTGCCCTTTGCCCGAATTTCAAGAGATTTGCGAGCGCAGCAAAAGTTCTCTGCTCCGAATGATAAACCGGTATACCGTTAGTATAAAAATAATCCCGAATTTCTCTTCTTTCTTCTTCTATATCTACTGCATCAACACCTGTCAATTCTTCAGGTAATATGATTACTATAGGCTTTTTATATTTGTTTTTTACTTTAACGGGAATTTCCAGCAATGCCTTTTGCTCTTTTTCAGACGGTGCTGTGGTGCCGCTGAAAATCTTGCTTACCTTAACGGAAAACAATATCCGCCTTATAACAATAATATCAATATTTTCATCTGCAGACATAATCTCAAGCAGAGATTCAAGTAACTCTAAAGGAGGATGAGGATTACCGATGTCAACCGGGTTCCTTAGCGATGTACCGATACCCGGAAAAAGCTCGCGAAGTTTACTTTCAGTTTCCTGGGAAAAAGAGGGCATTTGCAATCCCGCTTTCTCGCATGCGTCTGCGCCAATTACAGTACCTGCCCCGCCCCCGCTCACATATGCTACCCTTGGGCCGCATCCGTCAGGCATGCACGAGAAACCGACTGTCGTATCAGTAAGCTCGTCAAGGTCCGAAACCCAGATCGCGCCTGTCTGGCGGAAAAAAGTTTCCCAGGCTTTGTTCGTTCCTGCGAGTGACCCTGTATGAGATGAAGAAGCAGCAGCACCGATCTTTGTTAGCCCGACTTTCCATATAATAATCGGTTTCTTTCCTGAATGCCGGCGGGCTGTTTCAAAATAACCGGGGCCGTTTTTAACGCCTTCCAGGTATGACGTAATGATTTTTGTATCATCATCCTTTATTAAAAATTCAAGAAGATCAGCTTCATTAACATCACTTGCATTTCCATAACTGGCGATCTTTGAATACCTAATTCCTTCTCCAAAAGCTCTTGCTGTAATACATTCGGATAGCTGCCCGCTCTGGGCAGTCAATGCAACATTGCCGGACTCCTTTGAGAAACCTCCGCCTGTTACTACAGTAATTCCACCTGCAGGACAATACGGGCCGAAACAATTCGGCCCCATAATCCTGACTGTTCCTGAGGCAAGATTTATTATTTCATTCTCAAAAACACGGCCTTCTTCACCTGCCTCACTAAATCCTGCAGTAAAAACCACGGCCGCTTTAATGCCCTTATCAATACATTCCCTAATAACATCTGCTACAAAACGTGCAGGTATCGTTATAAATGCAAGGTCAATATCATCCGGAATTTCTGTTAAATTACGATAAATCTTATAGCCGAGTACTTCATCTCCCTTACGATTGACCGCAAATAATCTGCCTTTATATCCGAAATCTAACAATGCCTGTATATAACGAGCTCCATAAGATAATAAATTATCCGAAGCACCTACAACAGCAATAGATTCCGGATGAAAAAAAAGATTAATATTATCAACTTTGTCCGGCATTCTTCCTCCTAATAATTAAGTAGGATTTATCAGTAACTCAGCCTGCCTGCAGGGCGGTAGCGCCCTGCAGGCAGGGACAATTCCTGCAAAAACTAAAAT
>CAZVYR010000372.1:0-3861 GCA_964631555.1 uncultured Leptospirales bacterium | reverse complement strand
TATTGAAGAAATGAAAAAGAGAGGAATAAATGTAAGTGTTCATTTCATTCCTCTTTACAGGTTCAGTTATTATAAGAAAATGGGTTTTAATGCTGCGGATTATCCGGAAAGCGAATGGGTCTTTAACAGGACAGTCTCCCTTCCCATATATCCCGGGATGAGCGAAAAAGAGACGGATTATGTTATTGATAATGTTCTGGATATTATACGGAAGAATAGAAGATAAGGGAGAGGGAGCGACTTTGAAACGGAGGGGATGCGAATCTGAAACGGAGTGGAATGAGGTTTTGAAGCGACTTTTTACAAAGTATATCATTATTGTTCGTCTTTGCTGCTTCTGGCCCCCTGTGGTCTCCCTTAGGGGGACTTAAAGACAGGAGCTGTGTGTGTTGTTAGTTTACGGATGAATAGTTAGGATTTGAAGCGGTTTTGATACGGAGGAGAAACGGAGGGGATCGCAGGGAAACACGTAAAACCAGCGATATTCTTTGATTGGAGTTGGAATAATATTATTTTGCTGTACAGGATATAACAGGATTGTTATTCGGAAGCATAATGCAAAATTTTCTGAAAAGGCTGTTCGATATACTGGTATCGTTATTATTTTTAATAGTCGCGTTTCCGCTTTTTTTGATGATCGGGATTCTTATCAAGGCGGATACATCCGGGCCTGTTTTTTACAGGCAGACCCGTGTGGGCAGGCATTTTAAGCATTTCAGGATTTACAAATTCAGAACAATGTTTGACAATGCTGATGAAACCGGCCCTCTTATAAGTTCGGGAAATGATGAAAGAATTACAGCTGCAGGCAGGTTATTACGAAAATACAAGCTTGATGAACTTCCGCAGTTTATTAATGTCCTGAAAGGGGAAATGAGTATTGTGGGGCCGAGACCCGAGGTGCCTAAATATGTTGAAGCATTCAGGAAAGACTATTCCGAGATTCTATCCGTGAAGCCGGGGATAACCGATTTGGCTTCAATAAAATATGTAAATGTAAATTCCTTACTGGACAGGGAGAAGGATCCTGAAAATTTTTATTTAAACAGGATTCTGCATGAAAAGATCAAATATTATAAGCTTTATCTGAATAAAAGAAATATAAGATACGATTTTATCATTATTTTTAAGACTATTTTTTCGATAATGAAGTAGCAATATAATTAAAAATCGATTTAATAAAAGATTTCATATAATAGCAGTAAAACCAGTTGGTGAATATTATCCCACATAATTTTTAAGTAAATATGTTTGCAAAGCAAAAAGTCAGTTAACCTGAATAATTTACCGAAATGAAATTTATAAAAGAAAATCTGGCATTCTTCTATCCTATAAAAGGTAACAGGTATTTTTATATCCTGACAGATGTAATGATATTTGCCGCTTCATTGCTTATTTCTTATGTAATTAGGTTTTATCCTGACCTTACTAAGGAGATCGAACATCTTGATCCCAGGCTTTTTTACTTTATAATCCCTTCTTTTTTAGCCTCTTATTATATCTTCCAGATTTACAGAATAATGTGGACATACTCAAGTATTAATGATGTTTACAGGCTTATTCTGAGCAATCTAACAGGCTTTCTGGTATTCATCTTTTCCATATTTTCTTTTCATATAATTTATTCCAGGATAATGATCATTCTTTGCTTTATGATCATAAGTTTTTCAACGATCTTTTACAGGATCCTGATAAGGGATGTTTTTTCAAGATTAAAAAAGAACGGTTCATCTAAGATAGAAAAGGTGAGCAATGATATTATTTCAACCGGGAAAAAAATACTGATCATCGGGGCAGGGGAAGGCGGCAGGACGTTTCTTTCGGAGTATAAGAAAAACGGGTTAGGCAAATCGATAGTCGGGTTCATTGATGATGATAAAGATAAAGTAGACAAGATACTTAATGGGAAAAAGGTTTTTGGCACTGTTAAAGATATACATAATTTAATATATAAATTCAGCGTTTCTGAAATATTGATTGCCATGCCTTCTGCAAGCGCAGGAACAGTAAACAGGATCGTATCAGCTATCAGGAGTGAGAACAAAACCATCCCTATAAAAATACTTCCTTCTGTAGCTGAATTGGCAGGTGATCAGCCGCTGATCTCGACTGTCCGAGATATAAGCATCGGGGATTTGATAGGCCGTGAAGAGTTCAGGATTGACAGAAGCATAATCGAAAAAAAGTTTGAAGGAAAAACCGTACTTGTTACAGGAGCAGGCGGTAGTATCGGTTCCGAGATATGCAGGCAGATACTGAAGTTCAATATTAAGAAGCTGATCGCTATCGGGAGGGGGGAGAATTCGCTTTATGATCTTATTAAATCGTTGAATGAATATTCCCAGTTTCTTGTACAAAAGCCTGATATAATATTCAAGGTAATTGATATAAAAGACCGGGTGCTTTTGGATAAGATGTTCACAGAGCACAGGCCGGAGATCGTATTCCATGCTGCTGCGCATAAGCATGTGCCTTTGATGGAATTCAATGAGATAGAAGCTGTACAGAACAATATCGGCGGAACGCTGAATATGCTTGAATTGTGTTTAAAGCACAGGGTATTTGAATTTGTGCTGGTTTCAACGGACAAGGCTGTGCGGCCTGTAAATGTTATGGGAGCGACTAAAAGGATAGCGGAGATATTTACGGATTATTATTATAAAAACAAAGGACTCAATACAGCTATTGTACGGTTCGGGAACGTTATCGGTTCCAGGGGCTCTGTGATACCTCTTTTCAGAGAGCAGATTGAAAAGGGCGGGCCTGTCACTGTAACGCATCCGGAAATAAAGAGATACTTCATGAGTATACCTGAAGCGTCTCTCCTTGTAATAAATGCTGCCGCGTTTTCTTCAGGGGGCGAATGTTTTGTGCTGGATATGGGGCAGCAGTTTAAGGTGCTTGATATTGCCAATCGCCTGATAGAGCTTTACGGGTACAAGCCAGGAAAGGATATAAAGATAGAATTCACGGGATTAAGGCCTGGTGAGAAGATGTATGAAGAGCTTTTTTATAAAGACGAGAGATTGCTCAATACGGGTAATGAAAAAATATTTATATTAAATAATAGTAACTGTATTTCGGATATCCATTCAATCGAGAATTTTTTAAGTAATGACCTTCCTGCTATAGTGTCTTATGATCCTCTCAGGATCAGGGAAAGAATAAAACTACTTATCCCTGAGTTTGATTTTGAGATTTATGACAGTCATGTTTTAAATTATCACAGAATGGTTAATTAATATACGGTAAGTATTATAGCTTACCGGTGAACAGCATAGTATCCCCGCCCTGTATCAGGTGAAGAAGAGTATATAAAATTATGAAAAGATCCTGCATAAATTCATTGGTATCCATTGATCTGGGTAAATATTCCTATATTTTTTTTATTGTGTTTCTTCTTTTCTCCGGATTCTCGATTTCTGTTTCACAGGCAGCGTTAGGGATTTCGGCAGTATTTTTCCTGGCAGGTCTGTTTAATAAAAATTGTGATATTAAATATACAAAATCCGGTCTTGAAAAATATATTTTAACTTTTGTAATTCTGTCTTTTATCCTGGCTTTATTTTCGCCCAATATAATCAGTAACCTGGATTATATCAGGGATTTCTGGCTCATCTTCGCATTCATCCTGGCGTATTCTCTTCATAATTCCAGAGAGGATATTATAAAGACGCTTTACCTGATTATAATTATTGTTTTTATTCAGGCTGTTCTTGCTATTCTCCAGTTTTATTTTAAAATAAATTTTATGGATGCTGTCTATTACGGTATTATTCAGAATAAGCCGTACTCTTTTTATAAAAAATGGCGCGGAAGCTTTCTGGGTATGCATCTTGTTTTCAGTTGTTACTTGATATT
>CAZVYR010000371.1:0-3879 GCA_964631555.1 uncultured Leptospirales bacterium | reverse complement strand
TTCCCCTCCGTTTCAGCTTCGTATTTAAAGGCTTCCGGCCTTAATACGGATAAATTCCAGCCGAAACTTCGTCCCGGATGATAAAAATGCAGCGGGGAGCTTTATGACGATATCCGGAATTTGATTCACTCTCACTGTTATAAGATGAGAAGTAATATTGCAGTATAAAACAGATTAATAATTGACCGGTTCACAGGTCTATTGTTAAATTATTAAAAGAAAATCAGGCCGGGCCGGATAATAACCAGGTGCTATATTAAAAGAAATGAAACCGGAAAAATTAAAACAAATAAGCGAATGCGTTTATGAAATACCGAAGGATCATAAGCCCGGCATGCTTGTGCCTGCGAGGATTTATGCCACAGGGGAGCTGATCCAAAGCATAGACGATGCTGCGATTGACCAGGTAACGAACGTTGCCATGCTGCCGGGAATACAGAAGTATGCTATTCTGCTTGCTGACGGGCATTCGGGATACGGCTTCCCGATTGGAGGGGTGGCTGCCATTGACCCTGAGGCCGGGGTTATCTCCCCCGGAGGTATTGGCTTTGACATCAACTGCGGGATACGTCTTGTGGCAACGTCCTTTACTCTTGGTGAGATCAGACATGACATTAAGAAGCTTGTGAATATGCTCTTCGCGCGCGTGCCCGCGGGAGTGGGAGCTAAGGGCATGGTAAGCCTTAATGACAGCAGGCTCGATGAAGCAATGGTCAAGGGCGCCAGGTGGGCGGTTGAGAACGGTTTTGGTACGCAGTCTGATCTTGACTATATAGAAGAAAAGGGATGTATAAGCGGCGCCGATCCGGGGGCGGTTTCTCAAAAGGCGCGCGACAGGGGAAGAAACCAGCTCGGCACTCTTGGGTCCGGCAACCATTTTCTGGAATTGCAGGTCGCGAAAAAAGAGAATATTTTTGATAAGAAAATTGCCGGAGACTTCGGTATCTCAAAAGATGACCAGGTACTTATAATGATACACTGCGGCAGCAGGGCATTCGGCCACCAGGTGGCGACCGATTATTTAAAGGATTTTTTATCTGTAATGGGGCCAAAGTATAAACTGTCAATGCCTGACCGCGAACTTGCATGCGCGCCATTCTATTCGGAACACGGGCAGGCATATTTCGGCGCAATGAACTGCGCGATCAATATCGCTTTCCTGAACAGGCAGCTTATCATGCACAGGGTCAGGGAAGTGCTGTCTGATCTGTTCGGGAAAAGCCCGGAAGAACTGGGGATCAGGCCTGTATATGATGTTTGCCATAATACTGCAAAGCTTGAAAAGCACACGATTGATGGGAAAGAGAAAGTACTACTCGTGCACAGGAAAGGCGCGACACGCGCTTTTGTTAAGGGTATGCGGGACCTTCCTGACAGGTACACGGGTACAGGCCAGCCTGTTATAATCGGCGGAAGCATGGAGTCCGGATCATACCTGCTTGTGGGCTCTTCCAATGCTGAACAGACTTTTTATTCAACAGTTCACGGAAGCGGAAGAACGCTTTCCAGGACCCAGGCAAAGAAGCTCTTTCAGGGCCGTGAGCTTCAGAAAGACCTTGAGGACAGGGGGATTTATATTCAGACAGCGTCTTACTCCGGCCTGGCAGAGGAAGCAGGAGCGGCATACAAAAACGTAGATGAAGTTGTAAGGGCAACTGAGCTTTCGGGCCTTAGCAAGCCTGTGGCAAGGCTTATACCTCTCGGCAATATAAAAGGATAGGGTGCCGTTCCACAGTGCCACAGGATTGGACTGTAGCTATAAGCTGAATATTCTTTAATAGTTTGTCAGTTAAGCTTAAAGTATACACCGAATTTAACAGCAAGAGTCGGATTGCCTTGTTCGTAGCGGTCGTGCAGATAAGTTCCGCCTGCAAGAGCGAGATTCGATTCTACTGTTTCCGGGAATCCGGGCCATGCGAAATTATATTCCAAAGCCCCCATCAATGTCATTGAGTTATCGCCCGTGCTGTTAACATGATAATCAGTCAAAATAACCACAATTGCCAGGATATCGGAATTGTTAAATGGCCTCAGTAAATAAGCCAGTGTGGCATCATGTTCAAATCCTGTGTCTCTGCCTTTGTGTATCAAACTTGTTTCATAATCATAATAGTACTCATCTGAGTTATAGTCATGATATTCGATCTTTAAAGAGTACAAAGCAGCTATGTTGTGAAAAGCGAATTTAAGAGTCGGGATAACAGACATCCTGAGCCCGCCTTTTGCGCGGCCTTCGATTTTATCAAGACTATCCGCATCGTATTCGGAATCCGGTGAAGATAATGTTTTCATCCCGCCGGTCAGAGATTTATACATATAATCGTAGCCGGCATATGCTGCAATATCAAAAAAAGCTATTGGTGTAATTTTGAAATATACTGATGCTCTTTGAAAAGCCGGTGTGATGTATTCCTGAAGCCCGATGTTTATTCCGGTAGACTTCCAGAGCATTCCGGGGTCATTGCTCAGGGGAAAGCTGTAATATACATTGCTAGTTAAATACATTCCGTCATAATTATACCTTGCCCCAAAAGCCGAGTCAAGACGCCATCCTGATCGTGCTGTCCCTGTATTTTGATTATTTATATTGTTTGAAATATTTTCTCTTTCGCCGGAACTATCGGTTTTTATATCAGTCAGTTTATTTTGATTTATATTATTTTTGGAATAAGCGCTCAAAGGGATCAGAAGAATTAAAAGAATAAATAAATACTGCATAATGAAGTACTTAACTCCTTTAACAAAGAATTGATATATGCCCGGTTTCATTATACAACCGGCACTATAAAGATGAAAAGTCATATTTTTTCCGTCTTTGATTGATTTTAAAAAGCTGTTTATATCTTACTTTGCTTTTGTCGGGAGCTTTATTTTTCTCCACAAAACATAGATAAATATTTTAATAAATATACTTGCTTTTTTCTATTATCAAAATAACACTATAAATTTATCACTCATCAGCCGATCCTGCTTATACTTTTTTTATTACTATAAATTTCATTGATAACAGAGACATGCCAGACAAAAAGAAACCGGATAATAATCAAACTTTATCAGATAAAGATAAATCCCGAAAGCATAGCATGCCTGTAAGGATTTTGTTTAAATTCATCAGGATAATATTCATCTGGATACCTGTATCCATTATATCAATTGTTGTTGTTGTCCTGATCGCTGCCAAGCTTATTCTCAGCCCGGGCAGGGTGGAAAGCCTTGTAACACACTATTTCAATGAACTCTCATACGGTTCAATCTCTCTAAAAGTAACGGATTTCAGCCCGTTCAGCGGTTTTGAGATGCGTAATATACTTATAAGGAACGGAGAGGAGTTTAATAAAACAAAGTTCGTAGAGATTGAAAGGCTTGTATTTAGATATGAATTATTCTCTGCCCTGATCGGCAATATACACTTTAACGAGGTCGGGATTTATAAGCCAAGAATATACTTGAAAGAGAAGGACGGAGTATGGAACGCCGCCCGTCTGATGAAGCCCGCCCCTGAGAAAGCGGAAGAACCAGAGGAAGAATCGCCTTCTGCAAAAGAAATAAACCTGCCTGTCCGTGCTGAATTACTATTAAACTTTGTACTGGATGATTTGCGATTATACGTAAGCTCAGGTTCTTTTGATTCGTCTGTTGAAGGCTTAACCTATAAGATGAACATCCACATTCCCCCGGTTAAGAGGATTCCTCTCTCCCTTGAAGCAGCGTCGCTTCTTGAAACCATGAATATATCGCTTAACCCTGAAGGCAAGATGGATATATCTTTTTCCACGAAAGAGGCTGGTGTAAAGACGCCTCTTGTCTTTTCCTGGAAGCTCCTATTCGATAAAAGCGATAAGAACAGGCCGGTCTTTGAATCGGCTTTCAGGCTGGGCG
>CAZVYR010000370.1:0-3887 GCA_964631555.1 uncultured Leptospirales bacterium | reverse complement strand
TTTTCATTATCTTTAATTACAAGATATTTGACATTCTCTTTTATGCCTTCCTGTACCCTTGCCTGAACAACTTCTTTTACAACAGGAATTATCAATCTGTGCGCTGCCGATACTCCGCCGCCGAGTATAACAGCTTCAGGATTGAAGATTGATACCAGGCTGGAAACGCCTATCCCGAGGAAGACCGACAATTCATGAAATAATTTCTTTGCTAAACGGTCTTCCTTTACAGCTTCTTCATAAAGCAATTTGGCAGTCAAATTTTCGGTTTTAACTCGCTGGTTTATTGAAGAATCAGGATATTTTTTTAATTTGGATTTGGCTGATCGTACTAAAGCTGTCGCGGATGCATACAGTTCAAGGCATCCTGTGTTTCCGCATTTGCATTTTCTGCCGTTGTATTGTATTGTGATATGGCCGGCTTCCATTGCGCATCCTGTTGCTCCGTTGTAAAGCTTGTTGTCTAATATTGCGCCTCCGCCAATGCCTGTACCCAGGGTAAGCATTATCCAGTTTTTATAATTTCTTCCATTGCCTTTCCACCATTCTCCTATTATTGCCGACGTGGCGTCGTTTTCAAGAAAAGTACGGATGCCTGTTCTTTTCTCAATGATTTCTGTTATCGGATATTTTTTAAATGCCCGGATGTTGGCACTGGTGTGGATCATTCCTTTCTTCTTGTCTATAGTGCCCGCTGACCCTATGCCGATAGCTTTTATCTTGTTTACAGAAATATTTATTGAAGACGCAAGGGATTCCACAAGCCCGGCAATCCCGTTCTCTATCCCGGAGGCTGTTTTGCCTGTAGGTATTTTTTTAAAATTAAGGATATCACCGCTTTTATTCATGATAATGCTTTTTATATTTGTTCCGCCAAGGTCCAGTCCTATATACATTTATGCCCCTCAGATATTATAATAAATTTTATTTATACTTAACGAAAATAACATTATGGTGTTGACGTGAGATTTAACGAATTTAATATTATTTAATGGCATTCATTTTACCAACATAATTATAAATATGACTACGCATTAATTTTAATTAAAAATAAGTTGAATGATTTGATTATCCTGTAAATTTGATTATGTTTTTATATACTGCTGAAAAAAATACAATAATTTTATGGAAAAGAAAATAGATTTACATGTGCATACAAAGGCTTCGGACGGAACTTATACTCCGCGCGCGATAGTTGAATACGCAGTAAAAAGAAATATTTCTTCTCTCGCGGTTTGTGACCATGATACTGTAGCCGGAGTTCCTGAAGCAATGGATTATGCAAATGGAATCGGATTTGATTTGATACCGGGTGTGGAATTCAGCATTGATTATCACGGAGGATCGTTTCATCTTCTCGGGTTATTAATAGATCATAAAAATAAAGCTTTGCTGGAAATTACCGGGGAATTAAAAGAATCCAGGATAGTCAGAATCAAAAAGATCGTGGCAGCTTTAAAGAAAGACGGATATAATATTCCACTGCGAGAAGTGGAAAACGAGGCTATGGGCGCTGCAGTGGGTAAGCCTCATGTAGCAAGGGTGATGATAAGAATGGGTTACGCGGAGGACATGACCTGTGTCTTTAAAAATTTTATGTGTTACGGGAAACCCGGTTATGTAAAGCGGGACAGGATCTCACTTGACCAGGCAGTCTCGGTTATTAAAAACGCGGACGGCGTTCCTGTGATCGCGCATCCGATATCGTTGAATTTCAGGTCTTTTGATGATTTTGAAGAGCAGCTTAACAGTTATATCGTAGCCGGGGTTGCCGGTATTGAAGCTTATTCTTCAATGCATAGCCTGAGTGACGTATCGGAATTTATACGGATCGCGAATAAAAAGAATATTCTTGTTACAGGCGGAAGCGATTTTCACGGTGACAAGGGAAAGGAGATAGGCATATATACTGACGGTAATTTTATTCCTGCCGGTATTCTGGATGATCTCAGGAGATTTAAGGGATAGAATTATGCAGGTTGATAGATTTGTTGCGAGTTTGGAACGGAGGGGACCCTTCGACTGCGCTCAGGAACCGGAAGCAACTTCCAGGTCGAAAGTTCCAGGTTCCAGGAAAGATGTAATGCAATGATGATTGTCTTTAAATTTTGGAACCTGGAACCAGGAACATGGAACTCCTTTATAAGGACGACTTTGAAACGGAGGGGATCCTGTTTATATAATATGATCTTGATATAAACAATCCGATTGTACTGCCTTATGGCTGAGTAAATAAAAATAATAATACATACTCACTTTATGAAGAAACTCGATAAATATATTCTCAAACAGTTCCTGGTCTCTTTGTCAGGCTCACTGTTTTTTATGCTTGGCTTGTATGTGATCATGATCTATCTTGATAACCTGAAATATTTTTCCCATGCCAATGTATCAATAGTTCTTATATTAAAATATATTATTAATATCATTCCAGAGATACTGATACAAGTGCTGCCTGCTGCCGCGTTATTTTCGACCTCATATACTTTCGGTCAAATGAATTCGACAAATGAGATCATTGCTGTTTATAACGGGAGGATAGGATTCACGCGTCTAATATCTCCGCTGATCATGCTGGGACTTGTTACAGCATTGCTTTCGTTCCTGTTCTTTGAATTTGTATCCGCGGACAGCAGTAAAAGAGCCTTTGAGATCAGGAACGAAATTAAAAAACTTACGGGTAAAAGCCTGGGCTATATGTACAGCAATTTCGATTACTTTCTGAAAGGTAAAGATAATGTTATTTATTATGTCAGGATCTTCAATTCGGATACAGGAGTTATGCACGATCCTGTGATAGTGAAATTCGATGGAAAGGGCAACATGGTGTTTCAGTTAATTGCAAGGACCGGTTCTTACGATAATAAAAAGAACCTGTGGTCGTTTAATAAAGTTCACATAATTCATTATGACGGGAAAGAAGAGTACAGCGAAGAAAACCTGGATGCATATTCAATGGAACTCGCTGAGACTCCGGAGAGTTTTGTAAAGACTCCTGAGAATGTGCTGCAGATGCGGATGAAGGACGCGCAGAATTTCATACAGGAGAAAAAAAACAGCGGGGAAAATTATAAAAAGTACCTGGTTGAATATTACTGGAGATATGCTTTTCCATTTTCGGCAGTGATCACTATTCTTATAGGCAGCGTGGCCGGGATTTATTTCAGGAAAGCAGTTCTTGTTTTGTCATTCTTCCTGGCAATAATATTGTCATTCGGATATTACGGGATCATGGCGCTGGGTATGGCATACGGTAAATCCGGGAAGCTTGATCCGCTCGTGGCTGCATGGGCGGGGAATGCTATTTATCTTTCTGCCAGTATTATTGCGCTCAGGCTTAAAAAGTAGATAAGTATGAGCATTTATATAATATATAAATACGCGAGGCTTCTGCTGCTGCCCCTGGTGCCTGTTTATATCCTGATTTTTTATTTAAATAGATTTCTGGCTAAGCCTGCGGGATTCAGTATCCCTGTTGTATGTGTTGGGAATGTTACGACAGGCGGTACGGGCAAGACGACTGCTGTTATTGAGATCGCGGCAATGTTAAAGGAAATGGGTTTTATGCCCGGACTAGTAAGCAGGGGTTACCGCGGGACGGTTTCGAAACGGGGGGGAGTGGTATCAGACGGGAGTGATATTCTTCTTTCTCCTGTTGAAGCAGGGGATGAGGCTGTACTCATTGCCGGTTCTTTAAAGGATGTGCCTGTTGCAGTTTGCGCTTACAGGCCTGCGGCTATCCGCAGTTTGATTGAAAACTTTGGTGTGGATGTAATCCTCATGGACGACGGCTTTCAGAATAATACAGTCATTAAAGATATCAATATTATTGTTATTGATGCCGTGAATCCGTTCGGTAACAGGCTTATGCTTCCGGCAGGGGACAT
>CAZVYR010000369.1:0-3898 GCA_964631555.1 uncultured Leptospirales bacterium | reverse complement strand
GGACATCTCGATACGCGGCTTCGCCGCTACTCGATGACCGGGGCATAAGACCGGTCGTTGAGTGATCCTTGCAAAGCAAGGTACGTATCGAGACGAGCGGTAGGGAAAAAGCAGTGGATTTTTATCGACATTTTTATATCCGGCCGGGCTAAATCGGTATAAAGTAAAATAAAGATTGTTTATTTTACTTTATGTGATAAAAGTAATTAAGAACAAATATATTTTACTTTGGGAACAGGTAGGAAGAATAAATATGTTTAAACGTCTATTGCTATATCGCTTACTATCATATCTTTGTTTAATTCTTGTTTTGTCTTTGAATATATATCCTTATAATTTTGATGATAACGGGAACTTACGCCAAAGAGTTCGCTCAGAATATCCACGGGAATGAACACGAACTGATACATCGATTAAATTACGGAGAAATCATTATTATAATAAAACAATTAGCTGGCTTCATATAATACCCTGGAATATGCTGAGAAATTTTTGGAATGACTTGATAGCAAAGAGAGCAAATTTTGGTGATGCGGATATTTTTAATAATCTTGCAGATAATCATCTGGAATTGACAGGAATAAAAAGCGAAACTTAGAGAAATGCTATTATTCAGAATATTGATAGTAATACGCTAACTAATTCTTATAGAGAAATATATTGAGTAAGAAAAGAAGTAATAACCAGCGATGATTCAAGATGAATTATTCTATCCTTAATAGAAAACAATATATCAGGAGTATTATTATGAATAGTAAAATTGCCGATTCAATAAAGCTTAAAAATAATCCGGTTGCGGTATTTCGTTCGAATGTTAAACCTGAAGGCGCCTTGCAGTTCAAGGAAGGGGCATGGGGTTGTGTTATTTCTATGTTAAGTGCTGCAGCTAAAGGACGGACCGCGGTATTTGAAGAAAATACAACGACTTGTCAGGGCGGTAAAATCGGGCTGGGTTTCAGGAGTTTTCAACTGGGATTTATTGAATACTTTTTGTCAACCGGGGTTCCGGGCGGCAGGGAAGGAGAATTTTATAAAAAGAATCCGGAGTTAGCTGCGAAATTCGCATCAGGTTTACCAAAGGTTAATCCTCCGGAGTATTTAATTTTTAAACCTATATCGCAATTATCCGAAGATGAAATACCTGAAGTCATTATTTTTCTGGCTAATGCAGATCAGCTTTCAGCACTGATGTGGTTTGCCAACTATGATAAAGAAACCCAGGACAATGTTAAGATAGACTTTGGTTCAGGATGCCAGCAGTCTGTACTTTATGCCCTGGGCCAGGTTGAGAAGGGAGGTGACAAATGTATTGTCGGGCTGACTGATCCTTCGGCGAGACAATTTATCGACAAAGATATTCTTTCGTTCAGTATCCCGTATAAACGCTTTTTAGAGTTAGAAGAACAAGTCGAGGAAAGTTTTCTAACAAAAGAAACGTGGTTGAAGATAGCGGACAGGATTGAATAGTTTTCATGGTTCAATAACAGAGTACTTATTTAAAATCACTTTAAGTAAAATATCTTATTGATTATTAATTTTCCTGTTAGCATGAAAAAGAATAGTTGTAATTCAGGTTTTATATTTATACATTATACAATAATAATTAAAAGGTATCATTATGACACATATACAAAAGTTAGAAGAGGAAATTTCAAATCTTCCACCTCAGGAGTTGGCTGAATTTCGCGCGTGGTTTGAAAAATTTGACGCTGAAATATGGGACATGCAATTTGAACAGCATGTAAAATCCGGTAAGCTTGATAATCTTGCAAAGAATGCTATTAGTGATTTTAAAAACGGAAAATATAAAAAACTGTGAATCATTTTACTTCACCTTCTTTCCGGGAATGTTATGATAAATTACCTCATGAAATCCGTAAGTTAGCAAATAAAAAATTCGATTTAGTTAAGCAAAATCCAACGCATCCATCTCTTCATTTTAAAAAGGTCAGCGATTATTATTCAGTCAGGGTCGGCATTAAATACAGAGCACTTGGCATAGAAATTGACGAAGGAATATTATGGTTCTGGATTGGTAATCATGCTGAATATGATAATCTTGTTAAATAATGAAGTACTGTTACAGTTTCATGTATAGGTGAAAAAAAGAAAATTGAGCCTTTACTCAGAGCATTAACAGGGGAGTTCAAATGATTGCTTATTGCGGGATAGACTGTTCAAAATGTGAAAGCTATAAAGCCACACAGTCAGGGAAAGATGAGGAACTGGCAAGAGTTGCTGAAAGATTATGCAAAATATACCGCGCTGAAGTAAAACCTGAGTATGTGATATGTGACGGATGCAAAACCGGGGAGAGGCATTCATATTACTGCTCAAACTCATGCAAGATGCGCGTATGCTGTATCAACAACGGATACGAAACCTGCATTGAATGCTCCGGTTATCCCTGTAATGAACTGCAGTTTGAACTGGATCATAATCCCGAAGCAAAAGTTAATCTGGAAAAACTGAAACGATGAGTTGCTAATGACTAATCATTGCCGGCGCTTTTATCTGAGGTTGCAACCCGGCAAATATAAATTTTATAGAATGTGATTTTGAAAACTACAACCCTAGTCTGGCTGATCTGACAAAGACGGGTTTTCAGAAAGTTCAGTTCAGGAATTGCAAAATGCTGGGTCTTGATTTTGAAAACTGCAATAGCTTCGGCTTATCCGCCAGTTTTGACAATTGCACTATGGATCATGCTTCTTTTATAAACTCAAGCTTAAAAAGACCTTATTTAAAGATTCCAAACTTCACAAAGCTGATTTTACCGAATGCGATTTGAGTGGTTCGGTTTTTGATAATAGTGATTTAACCAGGGCTGTATTTGAAAAAACCAATCTTGAAAAAGCAGACTTTCGTACCTCTGAGCCTTTTGTTAACTTGCGTATGTTATAAAAATACTTGACTATGATACTAAATAACAGTATCGTTATAATATGAATAATAAACAAAGAAAAGTATTAGAAAAAATTTTTCAGAAACCAACGCTATCTAATATTAAGTATAATGAAGTTGAATCTCTTTTAAAATCTTTAGGAGTAAATATTGATATCAGCCGAAAAGGTTCTAACGTTTTCTTTGAATATAATGGAATAATTCAAAATATACATCGCCCTCATCCCCAAAATGAATTAAAAAAATATGCTGTAGAAGCTATTAGAGATTTTTTAAATGAAACAGGAGTCAAGCCATGAAGCAAATAATGGAATATAAAAACTTTTTAGCAAGAATAACTTATGATGATAGAGACAATATTTTTGTCGGTAAAGTAATAAATACCAATAATCATAATATAAGTTTTCATGGTGAGTCTGTTAATGAACTAAAGGAGTCTTTTCATGAATCTATTGAAGACTATTTAGAATATTGTGAAAAGAAAAATATAGAGCCGGAGAAACCATTTTCAGGTAAGTTTATTGTCAGGATTGAGCCGGAATTCCATAAAAAGATTGTTGAAATGGCAAATGAGAAAAATATCTCAATAAATAAATTTGTTGAGAATGCTTTATTACACGAGATTAATATAACTCAAAAGCATTAGTTTAAAAATCTTAATGCTAAAATAAAAAGCTGATCTGCAATGTATATGACTCAACGAATTTTACCTATCCTGCTATTTCTTTTTTCAGCGTTTATCCGCACAGCATTTGCAAATGAGATAGAAGATAAATTTATTAAATCCGGTTTGATCAATGTTCAAACCATAGATAATTCTATCCGGGTTAAACTTGTAAATTCAAATAAGGATTATAATTATTTTCGGGAAAACTATTTCAAGGGCCTGGACAAAGCCTATTTACAAAAAGAAGTTGCTGTAAAACTTGCCGGGACCCGGAGAATTCTTAAATCAAAGCATGCGAATTATTCTTTGCTTATCATGGATGCTGCA
>CAZVYR010000368.1:0-3957 GCA_964631555.1 uncultured Leptospirales bacterium | reverse complement strand
ACAATAACGTTACTTATACTATGCAAACCATCCATGAATTTCCGGGTAAGATGTTTCTCCTTTTCCCTGATTCTTTCAATTCCGGTTTCCAGTATATAACCTGCTCCTGCTCCAAGGCCTGCCAGGCCGATCGCGTTTGGCGTTCCCGACTCAAATTTATCCGGCATAAAAGCGGGCTGTTCCTCGTATTCCGACCTGCTTCCGGTTCCACCCCTGGTAAGAGGTTCGATCAGGTCCAGGAGCCCCGGCCTGATGTATAACCCGCCTGTACCTTGTGGCCCGTAAAATGATTTATGCCCCGTAAAGCAAAGTACATCGATGCCCATACTAACTACGTTTACCGGCACAGCACCTGCAGTCTGTGCAGCATCCACGAAAAACAGCGCATCGTACTCTTTAGCTACAGATGATATTTCCTCCACAGGCATAATGCTGCCGGTGACATTGGAAGCGTGTGTAACCATAATTAGCTTTGTATCCCTGTTCATCAGCAGCCTGATATCATCCGGGCTGACGAACCCGTCCGAAGAACACGGGGCAATGCTTATTGCGACACCTTCTTTTTCCAGGGCTCTAAGCGGTCTCATGACCGAATTATGCTCCATACCGGTTGTAACAACATGATCGCCGGGTTTGAGTATGCCTCTTAGCGCCAGGTTAATGGCTTCAGTTGCGTTTGAAGTGAATACTATATCCAGAGGATCGACCGCTTTGAGTATTTCCCCAATCCTCTCACGTGCGTCATACACAACACGGCCGGCTTCAACGGAAAGCCTGTGCCCGGACCTGCCCGGATTTGCTCCCACGCTTTCATTGAAACGCGTCATTGCATTGATCATTTCCGGAGGTTTAGGCCAGCTTGTTGCAGCATTGTCAAAGTAAATTATATTCATTTTTATTTCCTTATAGTTTCCCGGAAGATAGAGTATACTTCAAAACATACTTCCCGTCTATCCCGAAAGCAAAGGCTCTGTGCCCTCTCCCGTTTATGCGGAAGAGAGCTTCCGTCTATACGGGAAATACCCATGCGAATCTGATTGACATACCTTTTCCTCTCCCGCCCACCGGGCAGGAGAGGGCGGCCGGGCGATAGCTATGGCCGGGTAAGGGCGCATCCTCACGTCAGCTAAAAGCAGCATCGCTGTTACCCTGGCTAAGAGCGCAGCCTATTGCACCGAGTATCTGCGGGTCTTCGGGCACCAAAACCTCAGTCCCTGTTTCCTGTTCGATCAGGCTCTTTACACACCGGTTGAACGCGACCCCGCCAGCGAATACTATCTTTCCGCGTATGACAATCCGCCTCATAAGAGAGACAGACCTCGCGGCAATTGCCCTGTGTATTCCGAGCGCTACTTCGCCCCTGTCCGCGCCTTTAGCAGTCAGCGAGATTACCTCCGACTCAGCGAAGACAGTACACATGCTGTTTATCTTCACACTGCCCTTAGCGGTCATTGCAGCTTCGGCAAAGTCTTCCATCATGAATCCCAGGGCAGATGCCATGATCTCAAGAAAACGTCCTGTCCCTGCCGCGCATTTGTCATTCATCTCAAACTTGCTTAGATTGCCTTCCCCGTCCAGAGATATCGCTTTCGTGTCCTGCCCGCCTATGTCAAGTACAGTCCGGCAGCCGGGGAAAGCTGCAGCCGCCCCGGTAGCAAACGCTTTTATCTCGCTTATTACCGGGCAACCGAAAACTTCTTTCGCGATATGCCTGCCGTACCCGGTAGCAGTAAGGCTGTCATACTGCGTGTCTGCAAGAAGCTCCCGGGCAGCGGAAAGAGGATCATACGAAGTGAGCGCCTTGCGTGAGAGTATTAGCCCGCCGTTCTCAACAACGACGAGCTTAACAGTGCGCGATCCGAGATCTATCCCGGCTTTTTTCATTTGCTTATCCTTTCTATAAACGCTTCCATTCGCGTTTTAAGCTGACCCGCATCTTCCTGGCTGTAGTCTGTCTCAAGCCGCAATACGGGCATACCTTCTTTTTCCAGGGCTGCTTCCACAGGGCCGCTCTCTATCATATAAGGCTGGCAGAATTGAAGATTGTAATGCACAGCACCGTCTGCGCTCAGTTTTTTCATCATATCCTTTATATGATCAGTACGTGAAGAATTCGGCGTAAACACAGCACAGTCAATATTGACATACCTGTCCGTTATCTCATCGAGCAGGCTGTCTATACTATTGCTTTCATAGCCTGTCATCCACCTTGCTCCGCGCTCACCCACACAGGATTCCTCGCCAACTATAACCGCGTCGCTCGATTCAATTATAGAAGGCAGTTTCCAGTTCGGCACTGCCATAGGACAGCCGGTAACCACTATCCGCGGAGTGCCTGCAGGAAAGACTCCCTTCCTGTTCTTTATGCGCTCTTCAAGCTCGTCGCAGAGTTTATTCACAGATTCAGTGAATCTCAGAGGATCGTCATAAAAGAAGACCTGGTTGACCAGCAGTGCGTCAAGTCCTGAGATGGGAACAGGATCGGCTTTCCTGAGATCTGCAAGCCGCTTTACAGCCATTCTTTTTGCATTGACCGTCTCGATACCTTTCTTTAGGGATTCAACAGTGATCTTTTTACCGCTTGAGTCTTCAAGCTTTTTCATGAATTTACGATACTCTTCTTTTATCAGATCTTTCCCCTGCCCTGTTTTCATCTGGGGCATATCCATAATATAAAAGTCTTTTATCATTCCGGCCAGTATCTCATACGATTTTTTCTTGCCGTCACAGGTGTTCTCCCCGACAACAACATCGCATGCCTCAAGGTAGGGGCATACTTTACCCAGCTTGAACCCGAATGCGGACTTTATCAGCGCGCATGAGTTTCTGGGTATGACTTCCTCGGCGCCTTCCGTGTTGAACTCGGCACCCGCGCAAAGCCCGACCGATACCCCGTCAACCGCGAGGATAAATTCTTCAGGCACAAAAACACAGTAAGAGCCGATTACTTTTCTGCCCTGTGCCTTGGCATCCACAAGCTCCTTAATGCGGAGGCCGTGCACCTCGCTCATTACAAAATCGAAATATTTCATTCCTTCGGGTCTATTTTTCTGTGAAAGAAAAACATCCTGGTACGCGCTTCCTAAAACCGAAAGCAAAGCATCGTGCGACTTAAGGTCAAGACCAAGGTCCGACCACATTTTTTGATAATCTGACATGGATTACCTCCTGTTTTATTTTAGTCCGGCCGCGTCTCCGCACCGGGCATGCAGGAGGAGGAAGTTAAGGCTGGCAATTATCCGGCAGGGAAACTTTGGCTTTTAACATTACGGGGAACCTCACGGGCCTCCTGTAAATACTTCAGCTTAATGGTATAAACTTGATATATTTCCGGATAGTACTCATAATTTAAATCCTGATTAGTTTAAAGTCAGGGACTATCGCCCTTTCTTTTTATTCTTTATTTTCTTCTTGGAGATAAATTTTAAAAATGTGTTTGATATTGAATACTTGTTAAATAATATGTCAAGGTATTTCTTTAAAATCATAATACCGGAGTTATGTGCAGTAAGTTGTTATTTAATATATATGGCTTCCTGAATATAAAACAGGCTTCCCCCATTGTATTATTATTCAATATTTTCAAGTAAGACAATTATACTAAAAAAATCAAAAATTAGTGACTCAAATTAACAAACTTTTTGGAGGTAAAAATGAAGATTATAAAGTTAAAAATCGTAACCAGGGTAATTTTAAGCTTTGTTATTATTTTAATTCTTTCTGTTGCCACAATCGGTTACTTGATCCAGGAATCAATACACATTGGTAAAATTGTCCAGGAACTATTCAATTCATTTAATGTAGCTAACAATTTCCTTCAATCCGAAATTGAATTATCTAATTATGAAGAAAGCCTGAATGGAATTAAAGTAGCCATTGAACAAAATAATATGAGGTGGTCAATTGTTCAAGTGGGTAATTTGCTTAAATATAGTACAACATTTAAAAATCGATTTC
>CAZVYR010000367.1:0-3996 GCA_964631555.1 uncultured Leptospirales bacterium | reverse complement strand
CACCGCTTAACAGTATCATGGGATTTATTGAACTTCTTTCTGATACAGGCATGGATAAAAAACAAAAAGACTATTTTGATACCATAAAAGACAGTTCAAGAGTACTCCTTGGAATAGTTAATGATATACTTGACTTTTCAAAAATAGAAAATGGAAAACTTGAGATCGACAATATAAAATTTTATTTAAAACATGAGTTAGAACCTGTTGTTGAACTTTTTGCAACGCGGGCAGACGATAAGCATATAGAGCTATTATACTTTATTGACCCTGCACTGCCTGAATACATTTTCGGAGACCCATTGAGAATCAAACAGGTATTAAATAATCTTATTAGTAATGCTATTAAATTTACATCAGAAGGCGGCAAAATCATTATTGAAATAAAGCTTGTTGAAATGAGTAAAAAAATATGCAAAGTTCATTTTTCTGTCAGTGATACAGGTATAGGAATCCCCATAGAAAAGCAGGATAGTGTTTTTAACGCGTTCTTCCAGGCTGATTCCGCAATTACCCGGGAATATGGAGGAACAGGTCTTGGATTGGCTATTTCATCACAGCTTATAAAACTAATGGGTTCCCAACTTTATCTGGAGAGTACACAGGGTAGCGGCAGCAAATTCTACTTTGAACTAGCCTTTACTGAATTCAGCGGTATTGACCTTTTCAAGAGGGATTATAATTTTGACAATATTAAATGTTTATTATACTTAACAGAAAATAATGATAAAATACAACTATATAATGTTGAGAGATATCTTCAAGCCTTTAATATCCAAGTGATTACATTCTCATCAATTGAAGAGTTAAACAAAATATCCCCTGCAGCCGGTAATATTGTATTCATAAATTATTCATCATACTCACATGAGATGATAAAACTGATGCTTAATGACTTACCGGATATTCCTGTCATAATTATCGCAAGAAGAATGGATAGAGATTCTCTTACTGCATTAAACGGCAAAATAACCAAAACAATCTTTAAGCCAATATATGCCTCAAAGTTAATCGGAGCTATTATTGAGACATTATATGAGGATAATTTGGTTTCTTCAGAAAATAAATTTAAAGATAATTTTAAAAGAACACCTTTCAACGCAGAAGCGCTTGTTGCTGAAGACAACGAGATAAATCAAAAACTTATCAGCTTAATGTTAAAAGAAATAGGTATAAAAACAGAAATTACGAATAACGGCAGGGAAGTTATAAACAAATTCAGGAACCACAAATATGATGTTATTCTAATGGATGTAAATATGCCGTCTATGGACGGCATCGAAGCAACAGCAAAGATCCTTAAAATAGAAAATACTAAATCATTGCAGCATACTCCAATAATTGCACTTACTGCAAAATCAATTACAGGCGATAAAGATATTATCCTTGAGTCAGGGATGGACGGTTATCTTTCAAAACCTATCAGCATCAAAAAATTATACAGCACGCTTTACCCCTATCTGAAACATACCCAAAATGGGGTAAAGGACAATGATGATTCAGAAGCAGATAGCAGTATAAAAAGAAATTATGAAATAACAACTGCAGCAAAAGAACTAGGCCTTGGAATCGACTTCTTAAAAAATCTGATCCTGCAGTTTATTATGAATTTTGATACCTATATAGAAAATATATCAAGGGGCATATCGGAGCTTGATTTTAACGCAATTTATTTAGAGGCTCATAAAGTTAAAGGTGCAGCATCCAATTTAAGACTTGAAAATCTGATAAAACACTTGGAAGAAATAGAGACAAATGCCAACAATAAAAATGAAATTGACTATTACTCTATACTGGAACAAATTAAAATAGAATTCACTATTTTAAAAAAAAATTTCTATAAAGATTAGGCGATAGAATATAAATGTTTTCAAAATTACAGGCAATTTCCATTGACGATGAGGAAGTAAATCTTCTAATCATCGAACAACTTGCAAAGAAAATCGGTTTAAAAGTCAGGAGCTTTACTGACCCGGTTAAAGCCCTCGGATATATCGAAAATAATGATGTCGATATAGTTTTCGCGGACTATATTATGCCGCAGATGAACGGTATTGAGCTTATAAAAAAGATCAGGAATCAATACGAAAATATACCAATAGTAATGATCACATCTATCACGGGTGATGAAGAATTAAAGCTGGACGCTATAGAAGCAGGAGCTACAGAATTTTTGAATAAACCCTTAAAAGGCTCTGAATTTATTGCCCGTATCACCAATCTATCCAACTTGAGATACCATCAGCTTTTATTAAAAGATAAAGCCCTGCTTCTGGAAGAGGAAGTGAAAAAAGCGACAGAAAAACTGGTAAAAAGAGAATTCGAGACCCTGACCGTATTAGGTAATGCAGCTGAATATAAAGACCCGGAAACAGGTAATCATGTCTCCAGGGTGGCACATTATTCCCGGATGCTTGCAATCTCTATGGGAGAAGACGAGCAAAGGCAAAACAATCTTTATTATGCATCTCCGCTTCATGATGTCGGGAAAATCGGGATACCTGATTCTATTTTGTTAAAACCCGGGAAACTGGACCCGGATGAATGGGAAATCATGAAGACACATTCGCAGATAGGCCACGATATTTTAAAAAACTCCGAGAGCGCTTTCCTTAAAACCGGAGCTATAATCGCAAAAACTCATCATGAAAAATATGACGGCAGCGGGTACCCTGACGGATTAAAAGGAGATGATATTCATCTTTTTGGAAGAATAGTTGCTCTGGCTGACGTCTTTGACGCATTGATGACCAAGAGACCGTATAAAGATCCCTGGCCTTATGAGAAAGCAATTGAATTGGTTAAAGAACAAAGAGGAAAACATTTCGATCCCGAAATAGTTGATCATTTCTTTGCAAATATTAAAAGTGTTAAAAAGATTGCTAATATTTTGAGGGATATTTAAAAAATAGCTATTCCTGTTTTATGCCATTACCTGCATCCTGAATGAGGCTGATCATTGCATCGATATCGTTTACAGGAGCACTGCATTTATTGTCTTTACATACATATACGCTGGCCCTTCCATTTACTTTAACCTGAGTCTTTACGTATGGAGCCAGTTCGTGTATTTTCGGGGCATCCTCATCAGCCTGATTGAAAATCACTACAGCATCAGGTAGATATTTCCCGTTTATTGCGGACAGCATTTGCCGTACAGAAGGATCGCCTGTATCACCTGCTATTACGATCTCCATTGACGGATTCATTATTAAAACCAGACCTGCGAGAAACATGGAATACCCGGATGGTGCCTGTTTAACCTCCCGGAACACGCGAAGGCATATATTATTTGCGTATTGTTCCCATTCACCTTCACCTGTCAGACGGCTTAATCTAAAAAAATTATAAAGTGTAACAGAGTTCCCGGATGGGATGGCGCCGTCGTAAATGATAGTTGTTCTTGTGATGAGTTCTTCACCGTCGTCAGGAGTAAAATAAAACGGGCCATTATTCTCTCCTGTAAAACGCGTTGTTATTATTTTCGAAAGCCCTATAGCGGAATTAAGGTACTCGGCATTGAAAGTAGTCTCATATAATTCGAGCAGTGCCCATATAAAGAAAGAATAGTCGTCAAGATTCCCTGGAACAGCAGCTTCATTGTCCCTGTACCTGTGAAGCAGCCTGTTATCTCCGGTTCGCAATGTGCTATTGATAAAATCGGCAGCAGATACGGCAGCCTCCGTGTATTCTTCATTCCCGAGTATCCTCCCGCCCAAAGCGAGAGCAGCTATCATGAGACCGTTCCAGTCAGTCAGTATCTTATCATCTTTATATGGCCGTACACGCTTTTCACGTTCTTTGAAAAGTACCTCCGAAATCCCGGCAAGCCGCTCTTTTAAGATGTCCACCGGTAAATTCATTTCTCCGGCGAGATTATCCATGCCGGTCTTTATATGCAGTATATTTTCCCCTGTGGCCTTTTTAGCAGCCTCTTCAAGGAAATTCCCTTCACTTGTTACGTTAAATATTTTCATAGCCAGCGCTGCTTCATCC
>CAZVYR010000366.1:0-4007 GCA_964631555.1 uncultured Leptospirales bacterium | reverse complement strand
TATGATAGGATAAAGCCAGACAACATTAATTATTTATATTTTACAAATGTTTTTTTGTCTGAACACGGATCACTAGAAGCATAGCTTCTTTAAATTGAAAGATTACCTTGATTATCCCGAACAACGACCAACTATATCGTCCAATTACATGCCGACAAAATTCCCCAGATACCCCCATCCTGCCTATCCATCCAATCCGCGGATTCTTTGTATCCGAATGATCATGTTCAGACATCTTTTAATCCAAAATCGATAGGAAAAAAACTGCAGGTAAATAAAGATAGGCAAGTTTATTGAACCAGCTTGCCCCCGGATAATAAATTGTTAATGATAATACGCTGGATTTTCCAACAGAAAACACATTACAGATATAACTATTACGTTTCAGTTTTTACAGTAGAATAATATGCAATTTGCTCTCTGACTATCCACTTTTCTCTTTCCAGCTCTTCTCTCAATTCTTCTTCTGTTGGCAGTACTAATTTATATTTTGAAGCGAATAAATTCCTGTTCTCTTTTAATATTGAATATTTTACAATAGTCTCATCCTTATCTGCAGAAAGAATTATTCCAATAGTAGGATTATCATCCTTACCACGCTTCAGATCATCAAACATCCGGACATACATATCCATTTGACCAATGTCCTGATGAGTAAGTTTGTCGGTCTTTAGATCAATTATGACAAAGCATTTAAGAAGATAATTATAAAAAACCAGATCAATATAAAAATGAGTAGTCTCTGAACTAATACGAAACTGCCTGCCGACGAATGAAAAACCTTTTCCCAGTTCAAGAAGAAATTTCTGCATATTATCAATCAAAGCTTTCTCAAGAATGTTTTCTTTTCCATGAATATCTTCAGGTAAGCCGATGAATTCAAGTACGTAAGGATCTTTAATATAAGAAAGTGCATTGTCGTTATCAGCATTATTTGCATGCTTATGCTCCGATTGACTGGATAAAAGTCTCTCATAATAATGACTTTTTATATTCCTCTCAAGTACCCGCACACTCCAGTTCTCCCTCCGGGACTCAGATAAATAATATTCTCTCGCTTGTTCATCTTCAAGTCTCATGATCAGCCGTAAGTGTGACCAGCTCAATTCTCTACACAGCGTGTAGAGTTTCTCGTCATCAGGAAAAACGAGGTAAAACTGACGAAAATTCCACAGGTTTGCCACAGAAAAACCTTTTCCGAATTGATTTCCAAGACGAATGGAAAGATTGGTTATAAGATAATCTCCATAATTCGCACGCCCCTTCCCTTTCAGCTCCTGTTCTGCAATACGTTTACCAATTCTCCAGTATGTTTCGACCATTACTGAATTGATTTTTTGATATGTTTTTTTTCTTGCATCACTTAGTAGTAACGAAATTTCTTTATAAAACAGTTCATCGTCTTTAGTAATACTATTATCTTTTGCCATTCTGCCTCTTGTAATATTCAAAAAAATAATACTATAGTCTTTACATGAGAAAAAATAATTATAGTAATTACAAAATAATCCTGTAGAAAACGATTATTTTGAAATATTTAAATATCCGTTTCCCACAAGTATATCAATATTTAAGCATTTCAGGATTCCTCAGTAAACCTCTCCCTGACCTTTTTAATTGATCTCGAATAAGCAGTCATTGCAGTGCCCGGGTTCATCTTTAAAAAGCTGCCAATGCTTTCATAGTCGAATCCTTCGGCTCTGTACAAAAGTATCTGCCTGTCCCTTCTGCTGAGTCCTGACATTGCCTTTCTAAGACGGGTGATATCAGGGTCCTTCTTCTTTCTGTTCTTTTTGCCCGATTCTGTTTCTTCGATCTGTTCTGCATGCTCTTCAGGAGAAGGATAATGAGACGGGAAAAGATCGAGGTCTGTCTCATCCCAGGTAACCAGTTCAGTACTCTCCTGCTGATTTCTGTGATTGTCAATTAAGAACCTGGATGTAACATTCTTAACCCAGGTCGAAAGCTTTGCCTTGCTATGATCATATCTCCCGATTGTAATAACGATCCTTATCAGGACTTCATTAAGAAGATCAAGCGCTTCATCAGCATCATTGCATAGATTCATACATTCGGAATATATATAACCCGAAAACCTGTCGGATAATTCCCTGTAAGCATCCCTGCTCTTTCAATCCCGGATATTTTTCGGCGATGAGACAACCTTTCAATACTTACCAGCATCTGATAATTACCCTTGAGTTTAAGGCATTAGTTCAGCCAACTGCTGCGGCATATAGCCTTTTAATACAGCTATATCTCTTTCATCAATATCCCCTTTCTCTTTAACTTCACCTAAGAGAATATTGTATCTCCTTGCTATCTCACCAGCACATTCACTTTTTAATCTGCCGGAATCTCCACTGGGATATTCATCCCATTCAATAGGGGGCGGATCGTATGGAATCAGGTCTTCAAGATAAGAGGTATACTTGAGTATCCCACTTAAAAATTTTAAGTGCACAATGAAGTCTTCTACAGTCCTCTGCGGGGCAATCGCTCGAAGCTCAAAAGTCCCTGTTCTCATAACCTCCCAATTTGATTCTTCATTATAAAATTCCGGTGCACATCTTGTTTCAAAAAGATATATGTCTAATATATTCGGATCCCTGCTTTTAAAAACCTGCTGAGAGAGGTCATCCCCGGCTATCGTAGACAGCTTAACAGTAACTCCCTTTGCGTCCCCGGTTGTGACTTTCTCAATAATCCTATTTGAATAATGTCTCATTTCAATATACGGCCCTCCTTCCGGTATTCTGCTTTTTTTTCGAAAAGAGTCCAGAATTCTTGTATATGCCTCTCTTTGGCCCTCAACAACTGTTCCTTCACGATTTATTCCAGGAGGTTTGGCCCACCATAACATATTATCGTAATTCGGAGACATCGGCCATAAGCCCATATTATAAATTGTTGTAAGAAAATTAAAAAAATGCTCGGTAGATACAAAAGCGGTCTCAACATCAATGTGAATATGCCCTCCTCCTTTATAATCATGAGGTTCCAGCCCGCATTTCCCGGCAATGTCAAAGAGATATTTATTAATAGACGGAATTAGATCAACGACTTGTCCCAATGTCATTGGGCGTATTATTATTTCCACACATATCTGATCTACAGTAACAACATAATACCATGTCCTGCCAGGCTCTCTGTCTTGTACGCCTACCATACATTTAAAACCACTTGGCTTCGGGGCAGACTTCAGAAAAGGCACACCTTTACCGTCAATATTATCATAAACCACACATCCCGTGTCTTCTTCGCAAAAGCTCTTTGCTTTAGTACACCACTCACTAGCTGATGTATCAGATGGGCCAAATAATTTGCGACTTATCTTCTTAACAAACGTAAATTCGGCCCCAAAATAAGGATCAACTTTCCCGCTCGATGGCGGAAGATATAAATCAGCAGATAAACCGGTAGCCTTTTCAGGGAATAGAATAAAAATAGTCAGTATTATTATCTGAATAATTAAAACAGCCTGATGTTTCATAACAGTTTCTCCTTGTATTAACAACACATGTCAAAACCTGAATTTAAAAAATAATCAAACGTTAAAATATCACTAATTAATTTGAAAAATCCAGGGTTGATCTTGATACGCATCTCCGATTAAATTATTCCGAACTGATTTTATAAGTTATAAAATGATAAAAAATAAATAGAATACAATATATAAATTGATTTAACACCAGGTTTTTGCAGATTTTAATATTAAATATTTCTATTTAATAAGTATAATCTGCGATTCAGTCATCTTTTAATCATGCTAATTCTTTAATCCAAAGAAGCTACGCTTCTTCAAATCAAGGTTCACACACCGCTTACCGAGCGTAGCCGGGGCAAGCATTCTCTGCATCCTGAACGCGCTGACCTTGCCCTGAGCGGAACAGAAATAAAAGCAAAGAACTTATTTTGCTGAACTTTTTTTAAAAAAAATTTAAAAAAATTAAAAAGCATATAAATTTGTATAATAATTCACAAAGCAAATCTAACCGCTTCAAATC
>CAZVYR010000365.1:0-4014 GCA_964631555.1 uncultured Leptospirales bacterium | reverse complement strand
AAATGCAATTCCTATATCTTTTGAAGAGGCAAGAAAGATTGTGCTGGATTCTATTACTCCCCTTGGATGGGAGGAAGTTACTATATTTGACGCGTTAAACAGAATGATATATGTGGATATAGTATCGGATACAATGATTCCTCCGCTGGATAATTCCGCTATGGATGGGTATGCTGTAATTGCTGACGAAACCATTGGAGCGACGAGGGACAATCCCGTGATACTCAGGATCATTGGTGAAATACAGGCCGGGGGTTTTGATCCTGTGCCTGTTTCAAAGGGTACGGCAGTGAGGATAATGACAGGTGCTCCTTTGCCTGAAGGCGCGGATGCGGTTATCCCGTTTGAAGATACGGAAGAAGAAAATAATTCTGTAAAAGTGTACCAGGAATTAAAGAAGCATGAAAATATCAGGTTCGCAGGTGAGGATATTTCAAAAGGGGACCAGGTACTGAACCAGGGAGACCAGCTGAAATCCGCAGACCTTGGTCTTCTCGCTTCTCTTAATTACGGCAGAGTAAAAGTATATAAACGCCCTGAGGTTGCTATTATCTCAACAGGTGATGAAGTAGTAGAGATCGGCGAGGAGATCAGCCCCGGGCAGATCAGGAACAGCAGTTCATATGCTCTGTATTCGGAAATAATAAAGTATAATGCTGTGCCTCATTATATTGGGATTTCAAAGGATACAGTTGAAGACACCAGGAACAAGTTTCTTGAAGCTTTAAAATATGATGTCATTTTATCAACAGGCGGTGTATCCATGGGAAGATATGATTTTGTCAAGGATGCGTATTCCGGTCTTGGTATAGATATAAAATTCGAGTGGATAAAAATAAAACCGGGCAGGCCATGCACATTCGGAACAAAAGGGAACAAGCTGTTTTTCGGTTTACCAGGTAACCCGGTTTCAACTATGACGTCGTTTATACAGTTTGTAAGACCTGCTTTGCTTAAACTAATGGGAGCAAGAAGAATAAATAAACCGGTCGTTAATGCTGTGCTTGAAGAGACAATAAAAAAGAAACCCGGCAGAATACATTTTATGAGAGGGTATTTTACTATAAAAGATAATGAATTCACTGTTTCTACTACCGGCCCTCAGGGCTCCGGAATATTACGCTCAATGAGCTTTGCGAATTGCCTTATTATAATTCCTGAGGATGTTACAAAGATAAACGCGGGAGAGAAAGTTCATATTCAGCTTATCGATCATGATGAAATAATATAGAAAGGGTAATGAAATGGGAAAGAAGGTTGTTTCGTTTCTTGTATCGGGCCGCGGTTCGAACTTTAAAACAATCGCCGGGAAAATACTGGCAGGGGATATCAAAGCTGTTCCTGGTATTCTTATATCCAATAACAAGGAAGCAAAGGCAATGGATATTGCGGACAGTATGGGAATAAAAGCATTCTTTGTTGATCCCAGGGCTTATGGTACAAGGGAGGAACATGAAAAAGCGATGACACAATTGTTAAAAAAGCACGGTACTGATCTGGTGGTGGCTGCCGGATATATGAGAGTATTGACGTCTTATTTTGTAAAGAAATACAAAAATAAAATAATCAATATCCATCCTGCGTTGCTGCCTTCTTTTCCGGGCACTGATGCCCAGAAACAGGCATTCGACAAGGGTGTTAAGATTACAGGCTGCACTACGCATTTTATAGACGAAGGCACTGATACCGGGCCTATTATAATGCAGGCTGCAGTGCCTGTTCTTGAGAACGATTCCATTGCGTCTTTATCCGCAAGAATATTAAAAGAAGAGCACAGGATATTCCCTGAATCAGTGAAACTTTTTTGCGAGGGCCGACTTAAAGTAATAGGAAATAAGGTCATTATTTCATAAAAATATTTTTATTTTTATATATTTAATATAGTTGTTGCATTTCTCTTAAAATATGAGGATTTTCCCCAGCCTGAGGCGGGGAAAATCCAGTTTTGCAACAAGTCTAATATTTATCTTTTATTTATTGCTGGTTTTTACTATAATCGTATATCCTGACTTTTATAAAATTTTTTATTTTACACTTGACTTTGGTTTTATTTGGTATTATCTAATTAAATATTAGATTTTACAGTTAGAGTACTTTTAAAAATCCGGATGATATCCGGATTTAAAACTTTAGGGGGAATACCCCGGAATATTTTAAGGAGGAATACATAAATGAGAAAAATTTTTAGCTTACTATTGCTCTTTTCAGTGGCTGTTGTCTTTTCAGCATGCGGTGGCGGATCTATGGGTGGCCAGGTTAAAGGTGAAAGTTTCACTACTGAAGGATGGATAGACGACAATACCTTTCAGGTTGTTGAAGTAGGAGCTCCTAAAAAAGGATTAGAAAATAAAATTCAAAGACGGGCAACTGCAAAGCAGGCTGCTGAAATAATGGCCCAGGCACGCATTATTGAGAAGTTCAAAGGCGCAAGACTTGAAGGCGCTGCAGGTGCTGCAGATTATGAATTGACTGGGATCGCGGTTTCCAAGGAATTTGATGGTATTGTAAAAGGCGGGTCAATAGTGAAAAGCACTTTTGATGATGATGATAACTGTGAAATAGTATACAGGGTCAGTGCGAAAAATTTAAAAAAACAGGTTGAAAAAGGCCCTGTTGTAGAGAAAAAATAACACAGAAAAATCTTTATATTTTTTTTATGTTTGTCCTCAAAGGTATAGCCGCCAGGAAGTCTCCTGCGGCTATATGTATTTTTATACGAATATTTATATTTTAATATTGTGCGTTCAGCATTCTGCCATCAGCTAATTCTGCTGCCAGCCTGCTATTTTATCAAAATCAGATCCTTTTACCGGTAATCCTGTCGAAAGCAGTATTTAAGCTTAGTCTGGTTGAGGTAGTTATATACGGAATGCGCGGTATTATTAAGATAAAATATATATAAAAAAGCCCGTGCTTTACGCACGGGCTTTTGATATATTATGATTTCAATCCCGGCAGCGCCCTACTCTCCCACATCGTTACCAATGCAGTACCATCGGCGATGAAAGGCTTAACTTCTGTGTTCGGAATGGGAACAGGTGTGACCCTTTCTCTATAACCACCAGGAAAATAATTCCTTTATTTAATGTGATTGCATATTTACCTTAGCTATAATTTCTGTCAATAAAAAATTTTATTTTTTTAGAAATTTTTAAAAAAATTATATAATTTTTTTCTGCGGTATTGGTTTTGCTTATTATTATAAACAAGATTCGATTCATTAACCGGGTAATAAGATACTCAAATGGAAATATCCTGTTCCCCAAAAATTTATTAAAATTAAACCTATTTAGCGATTCATCTATCAATTCGAGAATAAGAGACAGTTAAAATGAGTAAGATATTTATTTTATTCATTCAAAGAATGTGATGATTATAATATAAACTTTGGATTTGTTATTGCAATAATAATCAGAACTTTTATTATTTATTTTTTTCCGATTATAATTTATCCGCGGGACAATCAAATATGGCGCAGCCTGTTATTCCGGTAAAAGCAAAATTATTTATAGGTGTATTGTCTTCTTCCGAGGAATATGCGCAAAAAGCTGAGAAACGATTAATTAAGAAATACGGAAAGATTGATTATAAATCCGCGAATATCCCTTTCTCTCATACTAAATATTATAGTTCTCTGGGCAGCGGTGTTTTTAAAATTTTATTTTCTTTTAAGAAACTGATTCCCAGGGAAGAGATTGCTGAGATCAAATTATTTACGAATATTCTAGAAAGAAATATTTCCGGAAAAGAAAAACGGCACATCAATATTGATCCGGGTTATCTTACTTTATCCAATGTTTTTCTCGCGTCGTGCAAGGACTATTTTCACAGGGTGTATTTGAAGAAAGGTGTATATATCGAAAACGAATTGAGGTACGTGAGCAAGAGATACGAACCGTGGGACTGGACTTATCCTGATTACAGTAAACCGGAGTACTTGGATTTTTTTTATAATATAAGACAGGTTTATTATGACCAGATAAGAAAGAAGTGATCGCTGGGTGCAGGATTCGG
>CAZVYR010000364.1:0-4019 GCA_964631555.1 uncultured Leptospirales bacterium | reverse complement strand
TATTGCTCTTCTTGTGATTCAGCAAAAAATACAGATCAATATCCGTATTGAATAATAATGCGTAAAACTTTGTTATAAAATGTGTAGTCTCATAATAATCGTTTTCATAATTGAGCTTATCAAAATCCGTATAATTATTTTCGTAATCTTTATTAAACTCTTTATAAGAAGGAAGTACCACAAAATTTATTGCTATATTGCTGAGATTCGACTCAAAAGATTTGATCCATTTAATATTAAAAAGCCAGTATCCTTCGAGAGTCGCGTCAACATCATCAACGTTCTTTTGCCTGCCTGCGTAACTGACAGGATTCCATATATAACCCTTGCCCCATATTATACTTTTCTTTCCAAGGTCAAAGCTGAAATTCCCCGGTGATAAATTTAAATTGCATTCATACAAAGTCTCTTCATGATCCCATTTATTATCAATGTTAAATACATCGATATTTCCCCCTGTATTGAACGAGAACTTTTCATAATTGAATTTAAAAAATAACTCAGGTCTGATGTAGTACATATCGGAAAAAGAATCACCTTCCCTGTTATAATATTTCAGCATGTACAGCTTTGAATCCTTGTTATTATGGACTAATACTGCATCAGCCTTTATGTTGCCGTTTATCTCAAATCTTTTTTCTTCATATTGATCCACATCAAATGAATATTCTTCAGCGTATAATCCGGCAGTAAAAAGAATAAGTAGCGCAGGAATGAGTATATTTTTCATCTCAGCTTTAATATCTGGCTCATTGAGTTAACGGTAAATACTTCGTCAGGAATCTGCTTCTTTTGAATTTTCGCATATATCATCACTGACTTATAATTCTTGTATAAAGGACTGTCAGTCTCTATGATCTCCGGCCTTATAATATTATTGCCGAAATCCTTGATATTCTTGAATCTTAATGTCTTTACAAGCATGTCCGATGCAGTTAAGCATTCTATTACCGTAGGTACTTTATATTTATCATCATATGTCATTATTAATTTATCATAAGCGACAGACTTTGTTTTAGCTTTAAGTATGAGCTTTTTTTTGTTTTTATTATACTCAATACAATTATATTCTTCGCTGAAATCAAGCCGCATGATATCCGAATTATTGAACAAACCGCCTGTTACGGATTGCAGACTTGTTATTCTCAGCGGTTTTCCTACATTAGGTACGTACAACCACATATTATCTCCAAGCCGCAATGTATGTCTGCCCACTTCCGTTTTTGGCTCCAGGAATGTAGATAAGATTTTATCCTTTCCCTTTTTGGCTGAAAATAAGACAAATTCTTTTTTTGTTCCATTAGGCTCAATATTTATCAGCTTTCTGTAAAATACTGTGGAATCCGGAAGCAGGTTACGGTCAATTTCTTTTAGTAATTTATTACCCGGTATTGATATATTTGTATTATCAGCAAGTAATGGCAGAGATACAAATGCAGTGATTATAAGCATCAGAATACGTTTGAATAATATTTTCATTTTTCCTCCCTGATATTTAAGTTATAAGTAATTACTGCCTGAGAGCATCAATCGGCTCAAGCTTTGATGCTTTAATCGCAGGCTGAATAACAGCGATAGCTGAGATAATAATGACTATTATAGCAACAAGAATTATCTCCGACGGCGCGACAAAGGGACGAAGCAAAATATCGTCAGTGCGGCCAAAAGAGACCTTAAGATTGAACACCCTCACTATAAACACAATGAACGTGCCTATAATGCTGCCGGAAATTGCCCCTATTATGCCAAGCAGCAATCCTTCAAAGATGAACAATAGCTTGATCTTTGAAGAGGGCGTACCTATTGCTGACATTGTGCCTATTTCCTTTACTCTTTCGTACACAGCCATTATCATTACATTCATTATGCTGATCAGTACAATAGTGATCAATATTATCTTTATAAAGAGAGCCATCATGTCTATCATTTGCGCGATATTATAGAATGGTGTCAACTTCATCCATGGATGTATCTCAAACTCGGGCTTGCCGCTGCTGTCTTTTATTCCGGACAGCTTCTTGTTCAATATCATCATTGTTTCAGCAAGATCATCCAGATTATGGAGGCGTATTGCTATTTCGCTTACTTGCATGTTTACCATTCTCAAGATAGTCCTGGCATCATTAATATGTATGTAACCGTATTTGCCGCTTGGCCCTACAGCGGATTCGATTATTCCCGATAGTTTAAATCCCTGGCCATTGACTGAACCATCAGCGTTATTCGCAATGATCACAACATCGCTATTTAATTTCAGCTTAAGGCCCCTGGTTATCAGGTCAGGCAAAACGATCTCTCCCTGCTTCAGCATCCTGCCCTGCTTTATTCTGGAATTCAGTAAGGGGATAACCTCCTTTTCCTTTTCGGGGTCAATCGCGGCAAGTTTAATATTAGTTGTTTCCCTGTAATCGCTCAACATGCCGCCAAATAATATTCTGAATGAATAGGACTGTATTGTGGGAATTTGTCCCAGTACTTTCGTTACTTCATCCAGATATTCATTTTCTATAACGAGATTCAGCGGCATATTGTCCAGGGATTCTACATAACCCTTTCTATGTATTTGAATATGGCCTAGCATGGAATCGGTTATCTGGCCAATCATCATTGATTTAAAAGACCCTGCTATAGCGGAAAACAACAAGACGGCTATTACCCCGAAAGAAATTATGAAAACAGTTAATAAAGTTCTGCGTCTTTGTCTGTAAAGATTCTTAAATGCGATCCGCATTATTTTAAACATCTTTCTGCTCCTATTTCTTGATTTTTCCGTCTTCAATAGTGTATTTTACATTGACTTCTTTGACAATTTTGGGGTCATGCGTTGAGAACACAAAGGAAGTGCCGTAGTCATCCTTTATTTTACGCATCAGATCGATTATCTTGTACGCTGTTACATGATCGAGGTTTGCTGTTGGCTCGTCTGCCAGCACGATCTTCGGCTTGGTTGTCAGAGCCCTGGCTATTGCTACTCTCTGTTTCTGTCCGCCCGAAATCTGGTTTGGCATTTTATTCTTCTGGTCAGCCATTCCCACAGATTCAAGCAGTGACATAACAATATCGTATCTTTCACTTTTTGGTATATTCTTTACCATGATCAAAGGATATTCTATATTTTCAAAGACCGTTAATACAGGTATGAGATTAAAATCCTGAAAGATAAAACCGATATTCTCGCCCCTGAACATTGTTCTTTCTTTCGGCGTAAATCCTGATACGTCTTGGTCCAGGATCAGGAGTTCGCCCGAAGTCTTCTTGTCAAGGCAGCCAATGAGATTCAATAAAGTGGATTTACCGCTGCCTGACGGCCCGATAAACGTAACAAATGAAGCTTTATCTATTGTGAAAGTTATACTTTTTAACGCTTCTATTTCTATTTCTTCAGTATGATATACTTTTTTCAAGTCTTTTGCTTTTACCAAATATTTCAAATTAGTAACCTCCGTTTAAATTTATACTGATATGCATTAGAGAACAAAATGCACTTCTGTTATCAAGAATTAATTTTTCAAGTTTATTATTTGTATGTTTTATAAAGGATCAGCAAGTTCTATGGTGGATATTGCTTATTGTAAATCAAGTATATGATGTTGTCAGGATAAACGCAAGTCTTTTAGGTGTTTATCCTGTATATTATTATATTCAATAACATATTTGACTGATACATGCTTATGGAATGCGAGCCGGATAATCAAGGATTAATTAAAGCTTGTGAAAGCTTAAAGGTACGGATTTGAAACGGAGGGGAAGCGATTTAATGCCGGAATAATCTGGTATTATGGAACGGAGGGGACCAGATTAAATTAAAATTTATTATATATTTTGCCAATCGAAAATCATATAATTGACAAAATTATTTTGATAATATATAGTATACAGTTATAAAACCTCCTTCTTTCCAAGACTTTCATAGACAATTAAATTCTATAATTATACAAGAGAGTATAATCATGAATTTTCATTTTATTTATGCTATCTGTTTATCTTTAGCTATTCTCGTATTACTCCTTTCAATTCGT
>CAZVYR010000363.1:0-4047 GCA_964631555.1 uncultured Leptospirales bacterium | reverse complement strand
GAATAACCAGCAATGTATTGATCTTATTGAGAACCAGCTGTATTCCAATCAAATACTGGGGAGTTTAAATTAGTAAAGATATATAACAAGACCCTGGCAGAACACTTGATTTAAATGTCAAGAACAGACATCAGTTGTTCAGCATTTTCTTCCGGCAGACTGCCGGAATCACTACACTTGGACAAAGGAACTTCTCCTCTGCTAAGCGAGGCTGCAAAGGCCATACAGGTGGAGAGCCCGCACTTCCCGCAATTCGTGCGAGGCAGAAGCTTCACAATATCAAGAACCGAGATATGCCTGAACTTAGTGCTGTCAGGAGTAATAGTTTCTTTCTTTTCGTAAAGCTCGTTTAAAAATCCGATCAATATATCAATATACTCAATCACGCTTTCCTTATCTTCAAAAGGAGCAGTAATAGCCTTGTCCTCATAAAGCGCGCATCTCTTACCTTTAAACATGAACTGTATATAATGCGGATTTTCAAAATACTTTGCGTCTTCGCTTACGGCATTTATATACGGGAACAGAACAGAAAGATTTTCGGGATTAAACTTGAAGCTCGCTGCCCAGAAAGAATCGCCCGAATGGCAGTCCGGTATTTTTAATGCAAGGTCTTTATATCCAGTAATAAACATGCCTGCCTCCTTTTAAGTATAAAGATAATATAAACAACCCGAATATGCAAATATATAATTACTGTATTTACTAAAGATAAAAAATACAATTGTTCATATAGAAAGCGCAAGTAAAAAAATTTCCGGATCCCGGAAGTAAAATGATTAAACTGAGATAACATTAGTAATTAAGTTGACTATTTTGCAACGGAAGTTTCTTAAATAGAATATAGATTCCGATAAAAAAATACAGTAATAACAAATAAAGGAGATTTTAAAATGCTTAAAGAATCTCATCTGCAGAAGTATGCTGATGTGCTTATGTGGGGACTGAGAACGGCAAGAAAGGAGAAGTTTGCAAAAGGCGATATTATTCTTATTCAATATGATAGTCCAGGCTTAAGGCTTGCAGAGATATTGTACGCGAGAGTACTCGATCTTGGGATGAATCCTGTGCAGCGGATGAGCCTGTCTGTGAATATGGAATACGATTTCTATAAGAGATCAAACGATAAGCAGCTTGTTTTTATTACTCCCGGCGATAAAGAATTATACAGAAAAATCAATGGAAGAATATTTCTTCGCGCGCCTGAGTCGCTGACCCATTTAAAGGAGATAGATTCCTCAAGTATTGGTAAAACACTCGTATCACGCAAGCCGTTGCGCGACATTATGAACAGGCAGGAGGACAAGGGCTCGTATAGCTGGACTTTATGTACTTTGCCCACAAAGGAACTCGCGAAACAGGCAAAAGCAGGCATTAAGGCATACGCTGAACAGATCATAAGAGCGTGCTATCTTGATCTTGATGACCCTGTGCAGAAATGGAATGAGATCGTTAAGGATGCTGTAAGGATCAAGAAATGGCTGAACAGCCTGAAGATCAGGTCGGTGCATGTGGAATCCGGAAATATGGATCTTAAGGTTGTGCCAGGTGAAAAAAGAAAATGGATAGGAATATCAGGGCATAATATTCCGAGTTTTGAGATTTTTGTTTCTCCGGACTGGCGCGGAACCGAAGGTACATATTTTTCGAATCTCCCATCGTTCAGGAGCGGGAACTATGTTGAAGGGGTTTCACTTGAGTTTGTAAAAGGCAAAGTCACAAAGGTTACAGCAAAGCAGGGACAGGATTTTACAGCAAAACAATTTAACATGGACCCGGGCGCGTCAAGGATTGGCGAATTTTCACTGACTGACAGGCGCTTTTCAAGGATAGACAGGTTCATGGCAGATACTCTTTTTGACGAGAATTTCGGCGGGGATCATGGGAACTGCCATATTGCCCTGGGATCGTCTTATTCGGATACATTTGACGGCGATCCTTCCGGGCTTACCGCCAAAATAAAAAAGAACCTGGGCTTTAACGATTCCGCATTGCACTGGGATCTCGTGAATACTGAAAAGAAGACAGTAACAGCAGAACTCACGAACGGGAATAGGCAGGTTATCTACGAGAACGGTAGTTTTAAGTACTAATCAATCGGTATCCCATAATTTGGAAAGCACTTTTTCCTGGGTATTACCGCATATTTCGGTTATTGTTTTATCGTGTAAGTCGTTTGCGGTTACAGGGGAATGCACTTTTACTCGAACGTGGATTTTGTTCTGTATGCAGATCATTTTTATATTTTCAAGCAGAAGCTGGTTCTTTAACCATGCTATTTTCTTTTCTTCAAGATAATGTATGGTCACGGGATATATTACCACGTCCTTGTTAATTTCAAGAGCTTTAAAAATGCCGCACTTAAAAGGAAGGGGGTCGGCAAAGCTGGATGTTGTTCCCTGTGGGAATATTGTGACCACTCTTCCCACGGATTCATACGCTATTGTTCTGATTAGCTTACTGCGCTGGTCGTTTGAACTGCGCCTTAAAAAGATGATTCCTATTAGACTACCGACCTGTCCAAAGATCGGATAATATTTTAATTCAACTTTGCTGACAAATACTGTTTTATAAATTGCGGAAAGCAGGAAGATATCAAGCATGGTGACGTGGTTTGAAACAAGTACCACACCATTATTTTTCAATGCTGATAAGTCGATCTTGTCAGCATAGTCGATCTTCACGCCGAAATAAATCAGTATCCACTTTGAAGCAAACTGTAATAGAACAGGGCCGAGTGTTTTTCTCCATGGGTACATTAAGGTTAAGAGAACAATATATATTAATGCTATTATGGTTATCAGGATTGTGAATATCGTTAGTTTAATAATATACATAATGTGGATCCTTTATAATATCATTTTTAAAAAATCTGCACTTTGAATCTGAATGGATATCCTCTTCTTAAGGGTTCATTGTAGTGTATTTTTCAAATATCTACAATTATAGTTTCTCCTTTGTCTACATTGAGTTTTTCTTTTGCATTCCCGGAATTGACTGCGATCTCAATAAAGCCTGTACTCCCTTTGAGCGCAATTGCTTTACCTGGTTCTCCTTGCGAATATGAGGAATTTATTCTTTTTATACTGGTACTTTTTACTCTAATACGTTTAATATTATCTGAAAAACTGTTTTGAATATTGGTGATAAGGTTGCCGAATTTATCCATGTGAATTACTTTGCCTTCAATATGGCTGCCTGTGTAATTGATCTGCGGAATGCTGAGTTCAATCATATTTTTAATTCTGTTCCCGATCAATTCAGGTGATATGCCTTTTGAAAGATATGCTGCCACAGGTGCGAATATATCCCTTGCGTGAAATGTATTGCTTATATTTTCAAGCATATATTTACTGTTTGAAATTTCATAAATAGAACAATTCATGGATTCCTTTGCAGCAAGACTTAAAAGGCCATTATCAGGACCAACAAAACGGTATTTTGAAGTTACAACAATAATTCCTTTTCTGCTGCTACCCACGCCCGGATCAACCACGCATAAAAAGACAGTATTTTGAGGGAAGTATTTATACGACTGGAATAGAGAGAATGCGCCTTCAAATATATCCTGGGGTAGAATATTATGCGTGAGATCAATCATCTTTGCATCCGGATTGATGCAGGAAATTATGCCTTTCATGATACCTGTAAAATTATCCTTAGTACCGAAGTCAGTCAGGAGTGCTATTATATTACCAGAGCTTTTCTTTTGAGTATTCATCCGCAGCATATTCGATTTCCTGTCTTAAGTCTTCAAATACAGTCTCTCTTGTGCCTTTAAGGTTATTATTATCATCGACATAGTTATCCAGGTCAGGAGTTTCCATTATACCGTTATCTCTGCAGATAAGTTCGAAAAATTCTCTGATCTCAAGATTGCTCCATAGTCTTTTATAATCTGCAACAAGGACTCCCAGTCTGGCAACAAAATCCAGCCTCTCTTCCCCACTGTATCTTTTTTTAAGGACAGATATCCACTTGGTAGCTGTCATCGTAGCTATTATAAATATTGTAATCCAGATAAATAAAACAGAGATAACCGCCGCA
>CAZVYR010000362.1:0-4098 GCA_964631555.1 uncultured Leptospirales bacterium | reverse complement strand
AATAATAAGCCGGATATGATCGGCATGGAAGTACCAATCAGGATAAAGACAGTATATATTAAAAGCAAAACAATACCGTAATTTAAAATGTTAAGAGACGTTAAAAATTTCTCTTCCAGGGGATTGGATTTAATATCCTTGTACCTGGCTATTATCAAAAGCACCCCGGAAAAAAGAAAAAATAATATGAAAAAAACAAGATACCCTTTTAGACCAAGATCGCTGAAAGAATGCACAGAGAAATCCGACAATACCCCGCTTCGCGTAAGAAACGTACCATAAAATACAAGAGTCAAACTAATAACAGCCAGTATTATATTTGTCTTTACCAGTACTTTCTTTTTTCTCTGAATAAGAATCCCATGCATCAATGCGACTATTGTCAACCATGGGATAAGCGAAGAATTTTCAACAGGGTCCCAGCCCCAGTAGCCTCCCCAGCCCAGCACCTTATACGCCCAGTATGCCCCAAGAAATATCCCAATCCCCAGGCTGGTCATACAAAAAATTACCCAGGAATACGCTTTGATTATCCATCCAGAATAATCTTTTTTTATAAGACCGGCAACAGCATACGCGAAAGGAATGCTCGCCGATGCGTATCCCAGGAAAAGCACCGGCGGGTGAATAATCATCCAGGGATCCTGTAAAAGCGGATTAAGACCTGATCCATCTGCCGGGTACTGTCCGGGAGACAAATCTCTGTAAGTCTGCCAGATATAATCAAACGGCCCCTGCCTGACCAATACAGCGAGAATAAAAATCTGAATAATCACAATAACCGGCATTACTAAATTGATATAGTCATCCCTCTTTTTATAGATTATTATTCCTATAATAAATAGAAAAAATATCCATAAAAGGAAGGTGCCTTCCTGGCCTGCCCAGAACCCGCTCAATTTATAAAAGATGCTAAGATCTTTTGAAGAATAATTATAAACATAAGTCAGATCAAACCTGTTTGAAAGAAAAGCTACGAACAAAAAAACCACTGCAAATGTTATCGCCAGACCTGATATATAAAAAATAATTTCCGTAACTTTTAAATAATCTTTTTTACGGAAATATGAAAGACAAAATACTATCAGCAAAATTATAGATAATACAAACGACAGAAATATTGCTGCTGTTCCTATATGCATTAAACTCCCCCTGAAAACTTAAAAGATAAACCAATTTGAATAATGAATTAAAATTAAAGACAATACTGTAATAGCGGCTAATCGGTTTTCCTGTATTTTGAAGGGCATTTAACCAGTATTTTATCAGCTTCAAAAACGCTCTTCCGGCCATCGTAATAACCCAGAACTACTATCTGTTCAGCATGCTCAAAATTTACAGGGATTACTCCTTTATAACGGATATTCATTGAGGAATTACTTCCATCATCAAGGATAAAAGAAAAATATTCACCTTCATGGTTTACAGGCTTCAACCTGTTTAACTTCCCGATTACCTGTACAAACTCCCCGGAATCCATAGCAGTTTTAAAAGATACATATGGAGTAAGCACGCTTCTCATGGAAAAAAACGCGAAACCCGCGCTTATTAATATAATAATAACAATAATTAGAATCTTCTTATTCATCTTAATCTTCCAGCTTTTTTTCCAGAAATCTTACTTTTCTGTGCAGACTGAAAATATATACAGCCAATCCTGTCCATGTAAGTAAAGTAATAAACATTACTTTAATAAGCATACTTTTTTCCAGATTTTCACTATTCTTATCAGCATTTTCTAAAATATCACTGAAAGCAGCAGGTTTATCCTGTGCTTCAAGAACGTCATTGTTGAAAAACGTTAATACGGAATTTTCGGCATGACATACAACAATTGAAAAATTGCCGGAAAAAACCTCATCCGGGTTTAAGATGCTGCATGACGGATTCGTCTTATTACTATCAACCCGAAAAAAACCTGTCCCCAAAAAAAATACGATAATGATGATTATTATTTTCCGGTTCATTTATCTGTTACCCTTCCTGTTTTTCTTTAATCTTTTTCTTCGATCTTTTTTTTCACTCCTGATATTCTGTTGGAAATAGAAAATAAATAAAAAAACAGAAGTGTAAAAGCAATAGAAGATATTAATAATGTTATTTTCATACTTACATCCATATTAATCTTTCTCTCAGAATTAACTATTGGATCAGGATGAAGGGAGGTATATATCCTGGGAATAATAAAAATCAGGAATGGTACGGCAAGCATAGCAATAATAAGATATGAAGAAGTCAATCTGCCCCTGGCTGGATTATCTGCAAGCGCGGTCCTCAGGCTAAAATATGCCATGTAGATCAGCATAAGCACAATAATTGATGTCTGGCGCGGGTCCCAGTTCCAGTATGCTCCCCAGCTAATCTTCGACCATATTGAGCCGGTAATCAACGCAAGTATTATAAAAACCATCCCGATAATCGCCGAATTATACGCCCTTTCTTCAGTGAGCGGATATTTTTTCTCCCTGTCGTAAAGAAAAACAATGGAAAGAACACCGGAAATTATAAACGCGAGTGTGGATACCCACGCGAGGGGAACATGGAAATACAATATTCTGCTGGCCTGCCCTAAAAACTCAGCAGGCGGAGCCCATAAATAAGCAAGTACAATGGATACGGAGATCAGTATATATACAAGAGTTAATAAAATCAAAATATTATTCTTCAATCCATATATATTCAAATAATATATATGATAAAGCTGTTATAGATACTGAAAAAGCAAGTAAAAAAATTATATTCTGAATACCTTCAAATCTGGCATTTGTTAAGGCACGGGAAGTTGCATCCGAAGCCATCCAGAGAATGGGAAGCACGACCGGGAATGAAATAACAGTAAAAAGAGACCCTTTACTGCCGGATTTTGAAGCGATGGCTGCCAGTATGGTAGTCGAAGAGGATATTCCCAGCCCGCCTGAGATTATGGTAAAGATAAATGGTATAATTGCTTTTATCTGCAGATTTAAAAAAAATATAAACAAAGGAACTATTACCAATTCAAGCAGGAAGAGCAGGAATATATTAAATAACAATTTCGAAGTAAGTATTACTTCGCTCTTTGAATATAATTGCAGGAAAAGGATGGTCTCCTGCTCTTCCTCCCTGATAAAAATATGCGAAAGTCCGCTCATTGCGCTGAAGAACAGAATGATCCACAGGATTACTGCCTGCATTTTTACGGAAATGGGAATCCCGCCTGTAGTCAAACTAACAGCCAGAGTTGATATTACCGCAAAGGCTATTGATATATTCAGTGCGTATTTACTCCTGAACTCGATCCTGAAGTCCTTTCTCAGGCTCCTTGTAATACTATTTCTCAAGATTGACTCTTTCATTGCAGAGAGACGCTTCCTCCTCATCGTTAGTCGCGATCATAATGAGTTTTACCTCTCTTATTGACTCTATATAGGAATATACAGCATCCCTGCCGCTTAGATCAAGGTTAGAACCAGGTTCGTCCAATACAAGAATATGCGGATCATGCATAATAGCCAGAATTATACGCAACCTTTGCATCATTCCTGAAGAAAAATATTTAACCCTTTTGTTTCTTGCACTATATAGATTGAATTTGTTCAGAAGATCGGTTATACGTTCCTGGGAATATTTTCCGCTATCATTATATCTATACGCAAATTCAAGATTCTCCAAAGCGCTCAACTCGCCGTATGGATTCACTCTCAAGCTGGCAAACCCGCTATGCCCCTTAATTACAGGGATACCTACGTCATTGCCGTCAATCATATAGACCAATCTTCCTCCAGATGGTTTCTTTATCCCCGTTATTATTTCAAGTAATGTGGATTTCCCGGAACCATTAGGTCCTGTTACTGCAAGCGCCCCGGACGTACTCACTGAAAAATCCAGGTCTCTGAACAAACTCATGTTTCCGAATTTCTTGCTAAGACCTGTGGATTTTATTGTTATAATCATCTCTTGATCAATAATTAATAATAACGCAGGTATGCATTCTGAAAACAATATCTCAAAATAAGCCTGTTCAGTAAAATAAGTACTCAACCTGAGTGGCTATTCATACTAATATTGTTATAATTGAGGTTTATCAGCTATCCGCTGACCCAAACCGTATATGCATCA
>CAZVYR010000361.1:0-4108 GCA_964631555.1 uncultured Leptospirales bacterium | reverse complement strand
TCAGGCATCACGAGAAATATAACCGAATATTCCGGCATCAGGCTGAACTACGCAATTCCTGAAAGTGTCTTTAAAATCAACTTCCCGGCAGATGTTAAGAAAAAATATTTAGAATTAGGATCCTCTGCCAGGTGAAATCTTTTCATATTAAATTATCCCATATAATTCCAGCGTTTATATCTCAAGTTATCCTGATCTTAATATTCCACTCTGCTGTTTACGCGATTGAGATAAACCGGGTCATTGTAACCGGAAATACTCTTGACCTTGATATTATAAGCGAAATTCAAAATACCCGGGGCAATTTATCCAAAAAGGATATAGAAGAGCTCGGAGTCAGGATCACCAACGCGTATCATGAACAAGGCTGCACTACAAGCTATGTTGAAAGACTAATACTACGCGACAACGGCATACTGGAGATCCATGTAAAAGAGTCAAAGATAATGGACATCAGCATTACAGGCATATCCGGTTACAAAAAAGACGAAATAAAAGACGAATTCGCGCCGCTAAAAAACCGGATATACAACAAGTACTCCATACAACGAATAGCAGCAATAGTCCGCAACAAATACGGCCTTGGAGCAATCAGGATATATCCTGTAAACTACAAAGACAGCGGCGATGTTTTCCTGTCCGTCCAGCTAGAAGAAAAGACAAGAGGTGATCTTTACGGCGGAATCGGCTTTGAGCCGATTTACGGCATTACGCCGGAACTCGGATACTATTATCCCTTCACTAACACAGCATTGAATATTTTCACAATAGCAGGTTACAGGGACGGCGAATTCAGGAGAGCGGAAGGCGACCTGAAGCTCTTCATCTTTACCCCCGGCAGCACAGACAGCATATACACTGGAGCAAATATATCCAGGTTCATCGATCAATGGGAATCCATGGACATCGAATACAAAAAAACTTCCCTTTCCCCTGTCTTAGGATACAGGTACATACATCAAAGCATGGTCATTGACCTGTATTTTAACGAAATAATCACTAACCTTGAGAATTACACTGATAATGACCAAACGATCCGCAATTACGACTCCAGGTTTACACTGGATATCGGATTCTCGAACAGAAACAGCCTGCTTTCAAAGAGAGACGCTACTGAAATCAAACTCTCTGCCGCGGCCGGCATTAGCGATATCAGTAAAAAGGGATATATCATTTCATCCGGCGAAGTCAGAACCACAGCAGTGCCCTTAGTATGGCTCAGGTTCATACCGCGGCTCTATTCCCGATACACCACGTCCGGCCAGAGATACTACTGGGAATATGTGTACGACACAAGGCTACTTGGTTTCTTTGATAATTATTCCGCCTCAAAATGGAAAAACACGGCAGGCGTTGATATTGAATTTGAGCTCGTGCCCCAGTTCATTTATGCAGGGCCTTTTATAAATACCGGCTATTTCCTCGATGAATACGAGAAATGGAAGCAGGATACAGGGACAGGAGGCAAACTCTCAATAAAGCTCAGGAACGCGTACATTGAAATATACTATGCCTGGGATATATCCGCCGGCCCTTCCGAAGGCGGCCTGTCCATGCTCGCGGGCGGGACATTCTAACCAAACCGGATCATCCCCTCCGTTTCACAATCGTATTAAAGTCGTTTCCCCTCCGTTTCAAAGCCGCTTAGCCATACTGAATCTGTAAATATTATAAAGAAAATAAACAGTTTTCTTCTTATCTGAATATTAAAATCATACGATCATTATATCAGCAGTATCATATAATATTCCGGTACCAGGATACATTCATGACAAAGAGGAAACAATCGCTTATGAAACACATGCGTTATATATTCATATTCTTTTATATACTCCTGTTCATAAATGCATCCTTCGGATTCACTGACCGCAGATACCAGTACTGGAATATCAGGCTTAAAACCCTGAGCAGTGAAATGGACGAACTGCTGAATAAGCCCGGTACGGACACTTCCGTTATCGACCTTACAAAGAGCGACATAAAAAAAGCTGAGGATATGCTGAAATTCTTTGAAAGCTCGCTTGGGGATGAGACAAAAAGCTTTGAAAAGAAAAAATATACAGAAACCGAAGTTAAAAGCGAGATCAACAAAATACTGACCCCTCTTTTTACCCTGAACTACCTCGAATACATACTCGGGAACACAGGCAAAAGCGAAAGCTACCAACTGGCGAAAGAATACGTAAGCAAAAACATAGATGCGGAAATATATGAATATTTCTCAGCAAATAACGATATTCTGCGCGAAACAATATTAAAAGAACGATTCACAAATAATGACTGGAAATTTCTGGCCACCGAAGCATGGCTCGGGCTTATTATGCTTAACAGGGACAGGCTTTTCAATATAGCAGCATCAAAGGTCGAGGAGAAAATTACGACGACTCTAAATAACTCCGAATATAACATTTCTCCAAAAGACCTGTATAACCTGGTAGAATCCGCGTCGAAATTTATCCTTATAAAATTCAATTTTCAAAACGCTATTGACCCTGAAGCAGACCCGCTCCAGGGATCATGGTCCTGGAAAGAAAAACATAAAATCATCAGCCAGGATATCGCTAATCGGAAGATGACAATCGACCTGCTTACAAAAGCCGGCATCTCCTTAGATGACCATGAGACAGAGCATCTGTACAAAGACATTCCCGGGTTCGGGGAAACTCTCTTTAACGCGCTCGCTAAAAACAATAAAGACAGCATTAACGACTTAATAAAGAATAATAAATATAATAACAGCATACAGCCCGGCATTCAGAATTCATTTTTCCTGACCATACCCGAAATCCCGGACCTTTCCGGAATGTTAAACGGCCTTGACACCCTGCGCAAAACCATAACAAATGAAATAAACGGAACCGAAGAAGAATCTTTCTTTATCGATCTCAAATCCAGTCTGAATAAAATCGTTGAAGAGCGCATATCAGGTACAACCGCGGCATTCCTTGAACAGGAAAGTAAATTCGAACTGGCAAAAAAAGACTATGAGAACCAGGCCCTGCCGGAAGCAGGGAATGAGGCCCAGTCCTTCGCGGGCGGCCTGTTCTATTACGGATGGGGTCTTAACACAATGCCTGCCAACAAACCGGAATTCGACAAATCAAAAACAATCTTTGAAAAACAAGCGGAGTGTGTTCAAAGCTATATAAGCGACACAATCAAATACGCTAAACTCATCTCAGGAATAAAGAGATCACAGAAAGCCGGATTATCAGTATCAATAGAAGACCGCTTTGCGAGAAACAAGCAATATATAGAATACCTGGCAGGCATCGCGGAAAACTGCGCAGAACTTGAAACCCTGACCGCTCCTTCCCATAGCACAAGATATCATTCAATAACGCTCAGAATATCCGCCCTGTACAACCTTCTCGCCTATTCACTTGATATAGAAAATAAAATCATTGAATCCCTGAAACCTGACCAGGTCAATGCGATCATACACAAAAAGTCTTTACTAGCGGATTTAATAACAAGCGCGAATAACAGGATCAGGGGAGTGTATATCTCTCTTATCAGGCGCCAGGAAGAAAAAATCACGAAGCTCAAGAGCATCGATCAAACTGCCAGAAACAAAATCGCTAATCACGAACTCGCGGCATTCCTGACAGCCATAGACGAATATATGGCAGTATACGGATCGCTCACCTACTGCCGTAAAGCCTTCAAAAATTATTTCGAAATATATCAATCCCTGCAGGAAGAAATCGATACAGGTGTTATGCCTGACTCATTGAAACGTGTATTAAAATCGCACTCTCTCCTTCCCCTTGTCAGGGAATTTGACGCAGCCCGGATTAAAAAGCAATATGAGACAAAACAATATTTAAAAAATATAATTTATAAAAATATCGCGAGCCTCCGTACCCTTGTTAATACATACAAAAGAGAGAACCTGGAGACAGACCGGTCAATAAACGGCAAAATCGCTTCTGCCATGGAAAGACTGAGGATCAAAGAAGAAGTTAAGATCGCGGGCTGGATAATGAATGAAACGAACTTCCAACGCCTGGACCAAAAGGCATTTCAAAAATTATATTTCTCAATGAAAAAAAACTTCTGGATGAATAGAAACACCCCGGAGAACAAGGCATCCCTGAATAACAGT
>CAZVYR010000360.1:0-4112 GCA_964631555.1 uncultured Leptospirales bacterium | reverse complement strand
AGAAGTTATACCTGGATTGCTGTTAAGAAAATTTTTCGCGTTTTCCCTGCCCTGGCCGATCCTTTCTTCGCCGTATGAGAACCATGTCCCGGCTTTTTTAATTATTTCATATTTAACGCCAAGATCAAGAATGCCCCCCTCAACCGAAATACCGGAGTTAAAAATAACGTCAAACTCAGCCTGCCTGAACGGCGGGGCAACCTTATTCTTTACCACCTTGACTCTCACCCTGTTGCCGATCGCTTCATCACCGGATTTGAGAACTTCGATCTTCCTTATATCCAGGCGTATTGAAGAATAAAATTTAAGTGCGTTTCCGCCTGTAGTAGTTTCCGGCGAACCGAACATTACGCCTATTTTATGCCTGATCTGATTTATGAAAATAACACTGGTTTTTGATTTTGAGATAACACCTGTAAGCTTCCGCAGAGCCTGGCTCATAAGCCTTGCCTGCAATCCCATATGGGAATCCCCCATATCCCCCTCAATTTCGGCTTTAGGGACAAGAGCGGCAACTGAATCTATCACTATAACATCTACAGCCCCGGACCTGACAAGAGCTTCCGTTATTTCAAGCGCCTCTTCTCCCGTATCCGGCTGAGACACCAAAAGCTGATCAGTATTTACTCCGAGTTTGGCAGCATATGAAGGGTCAAGGGCATGCTCAGCGTCAACAAAAGCCGCCACACCGCCTGTTTTCTGTGCCTGCGCCACGACATGCAACATTAAAGTAGTTTTCCCTGATGACTCCGGGCCGAATATTTCGGTTATTCTTCCCCTGGGGACTCCTCCTATGCCCAAAGCAATATCCAGTTCAAGCGATCCGGTTGAAATAGCAGGTACCTTTACTTTGGCTGAGTCATCCCCCAACCTCATTATCGAGCCCTTACCGAACTGCTTTTCAATTTGAATGATCGCCTGATCCAGAGCTAAAACCTTTTGATCGAGTTCCTTCTGTTCTGCCATATTATGTCACCCCGAGAAATAATAATTTATACGATTCATCTATTCAGAATTGTTATTTTTTATCAACTCTTTTTGTGAAAATTTATAATTCTCCGGGCAATAGCGGAATAATAATTATTTAAAATATTGAAAATACCCGCAGGATATGATATCTTTTAATATCAAAACAGTGTTTATTCCCATTTGGGAAGGAAGGAGGAATAATATGGCTACAATCACATACAAAGGCAATCAGATTGAAACTACCGGTGAACTCCCGGGAACCGGTGAGACAGTCCCTGACTTTATTCTTACAGGAACTGAACTGAATGATGTACGGTTAAAAGACTTTGCCGGTAAAATCATAGTGCTGAATATATTCCCAAGCACAGACACATCCGTATGTGCAGCGTCAGTAAGGCGTTTCAACCAGGAGGCAGTAAATTTTAAGGATACAGTAGTTCTTTCAATATCAGCCGACCTCCCGTTCGCGCATAAAAGATTCTGCGAAGTAGAGGGAATAAAAAACGTGATCCCGCTTTCCGTTTTCAGATCACCGGATTTCGGAATTGATTACGGAGTAAAAATAACAAACGGGCCTATGGCCGGTCTGCTTTCAAGAGCAATAATTATTATTGATAAAAACGGCAAAGTGATCTATACTGAACAGGTTCCGGAAATAAGCCAGGAACCGGATTATGATGCAGCTCTAAAGATTCTTTCAGGAAAACAATAAAAGACGGGCATCGCTGCCCGCCTTTCTTCATGAGCTTTAATTTAAAAAGCTTTAATGCTATACTGCTTTAAGTGTTCCGTTTTTTTTCTTTAAATATTCTAGCCTGTTAAGAGCGTCCACAAAAGAAAGAATACCTGCAACCGAAATATCGATATTGACACCGTTCCCGAACACGGTCAGTTTTGTACCGTCGGATTCCTCTGTAACAGTGACAGTTACTTCGCACAGCGCGTCTGAACCGCCAGTTATTGCCACAAGATTAAACGACTCTATTCGGGCCTTTGTACCTGTGATCTTCATCACAGCCTTAACCCCGGCATCAACACCACCATTGCCGTTTGCAACGTCGAATTTATCTTCGTTACCGTTCATCCTGTCTTTTATCGTAACCATAGTCATCGGGGGCGAATACATCCCTGTCGATATCTGGACATTGGAAACCGTATATCTTCCTTCTTCTTTATAAACGGAGCCCCAGATAAGCGCTTCAAGGTCATCGTCAAACACTTCTTTTTTCTTGTCTGCAAGCTCTTTGAATCTCTCGAAAAGCCTGTCAAGCTCTTCTTTATCAAGATCATAACCAAGGCTCTTCATCCTGTCGGATACGGCATGTCTGCCCGAATGCTTGCCGAGAACAAGCGTTGACTTGGCAATTCCAACATCCTCAGGCTTCATTATCTCGTATGTAACCGCGTTTTTCAACACTCCGTCCTGGTGAATACCGGATTCATGAGAAAAAGCATTCGCGCCCACTATCGCTTTATTTGGCTGTACGGATACACCTGTAATATGTGTTAACAGCTTGCTGGTTGCCATAATCTGCTTTGTGTTGATGCCGGTAAACACGTTAAAAATATCTGCCCGTGTCTTTAATGCCATGACCACTTCCTCAAGAGATGTATTGCCTGCTCTTTCCCCGATCCCGTTCACAGTGCATTCAATCTGCCTCGCTCCTGCCTCAACAGCGGCGATAGCATTTGCTGTGGCAAACCCGAGATCATTATGACAGTGCACGGATATTATAGTCTTATCTATATTCTTCACGTTATCGAACAGATATTTAATCAGGTCGGAGAACTCTGAAGGTACGGCATAACCGACCGTATCAGGAATATTGACAGTCTTTGCACCTGCGTCTATTACTGCTGTTACCATTTCCGCTAAATATTCCCTGTCACTCCTCGAAGCATCCATAGGTGAAAATTCAACGTCATTAGTATACGACTTCGCCCTTTCAACAGCAGCGACAGCTTCTTCGAGCACCTGCTTCCTGTCTTTCTTAAACTGGTGAATTATATGAATGTCCGAGCTTGAAATAAATGTATGTATTCTCGGACTCTCAGCGCCTTTAATCGCGTCCCACGCAACGTCAACATCCTGAAAGTTCGCCCTGGCAAGCCCGGCCACGCTGATGCCCCTGGATGCTTCCGCTATCCTGCGCACAGCTTCAAAATCTCCGGGAGAAGCGATCGGGAAACCCGCTTCGATAACATCAACCCCAAGTTTGATAAGCTGGTTAGTAAAATGGAGCTTCTCATCTATATTCATACTGAAACCGGGCGACTGTTCACCGTCTCTTAATGTTGTGTCAAAAATTATTACTCTGTTTTTGTCGTTTTTATTTTCTTTATTTTTATCTTCTTTCATTTCTTTTCTCCGTATTCGTATTGCTGTTTTTAATTAATCCGGTCAAGTCAATAAAACTAACCTGGGCAATGTACGGAATATGATGGTATGTAATAGAAATATCCTTTTATCCCGGCCACTTTATCCAGGCTATAATTTATATGCATAAAACAGTTTAAGTATAAACGGGAAAAACACTTCCCTGATCCTCCATTTTAATAACAAAAATTCTATAAAAAAAGCCGTCACAGAGAACCGTGACGGCTTTTATAACTTTCTTATATATTAAAAAGTCACGAAGTTCTCTGCATAGATATATCTATGCTAAGCAATAGGGCCAGCAGCAAGTTTAAGGATAGAGATTTAAAAACTCGTGACATTGATCTTCTGTTTCTCTTAATATATATTTTTTTTTAATGCTTTTATCAAAATAAAATCCAATTTCAGTGTCAATACAATTTTCGGTTTTTTTTAAAAAAAGAATCATTTTTTTTGACGATTTCAAATGAAAGAATTATATTAAATGGTACGCTCAAGGTAACTACTAAGTTAAATTTGGCACACCCCGGAATCCGGCTTGCGAATTTTTATTTCAAAGTTGTTTCACTCGTAAACATTAAATAAAAGTTTATGAACCAATTTGATATTAATTGGACAGGAGGTATTATATACAATAAAACTATTTAGTTCTCTATTTATAAGAATAGTTTAATAAATTTTTTCACTATATAAATTCGCATATTGTGATTAGGGGTCAAATGTTTCTAATGTTTATGGTTATCATCTCCTTAAGAATCAGTATTTA
>CAZVYR010000359.1:1851-4114 GCA_964631555.1 uncultured Leptospirales bacterium | reverse complement strand
GGCTCCGAAGAAATGTCCGGCAACTCCGAAGAGATCGCGGGAATGGCTGAAACCATGAAAAGCAAAATTGAAAATTTTAAACTATAGAGGGATAGAGCCTGTTATATTTATTGAATATATCCCCATCCCCTGAGGACTTCCTTAATCCCGGGACTAAGCTTAATATCTTTGTCGCTTAAGTTCATCTCCATCCAGTATATGAGCGGTATCCTTGAAAAAAATACAGAACCGCCGGGAATATTCTTTATTTCAAGTCCGGTTCTGCCGGGCTCCCTGGCTATATGAAAATCAATCTTATCATTGAGTATAACCGGATTCTTAAAATAATTTATAGATTCGACACAGGAATAAATATAATCCCGGGCCAGCGGCTTTCCGTTTTTAAGTATATATATTGATAAAGCAGAATCAGGAGGGTCGGATTCGAAGCTGAAGAATCCCGGACTCTCTTTAACAGAACAGTTAAAAATAATTTTCTTTTGTGAATCATAGCGATATTTTATCCCCTCACCGTATATCTTCGGGTACACGATCCTTCCTTCAGGGGATTTATTGCTTATAACAAAAGAATAATTTTCAGCTTTCCCTGTCGGCGAAATCTGAAAGAAATTCTTATCCGGATAGTCCACGAACCTGTTAAAATAAATATCCCGCATTCTTCCAAGCAGGCCGTTTGCCAGCGGATCATGTACCAGGTTATTCAGCTCACCAGGGTCCTTCTCCAGGTCATAAAGATACTCCTGCTGCATCAGGTATCTTTTATTCTCTTTAACCTTAAACTTATACATACCCAGTAAATTAATATAATATTTGTATCTGCCGTTTATAATAAACCCGTTCTGGAACCTGCCGACCAGCGGAATAAAATCGCTGAATACCTTATCCCTTTTATCCTTATGCAGCAATAAATCTTTAAAACTCCTGCCGGAAAATTTCCGCTCTTTCTTGTTTACAATAATATCAAGCATAGTCGGACTTATATCGAGCGTGCTTATAAACGAATTTATCCTCCCGGGCTGAAAATTCAAATTATCAGGTTTAATGAATACCCACGGAATATTCATATAATCACCAAGCAGAAACTGCGTGCCTCCTCTCGCGTAAATCGCCCTGCTGTAATAATCAGCTACCCTTTGAGATTCACGTCTTTTCCCCACCGAAGCACGCCTGTCGTCTTCTCCCCTAAGCAGCCGGGTTCTCTTCATACTATGATCTGCGGCTATGATTATTATTGTGTTCTCTAAAAGGTGTAATTTTTCAACCGCATTCAGAACCTTACCAAGAGAATCATTGAGATATCTTATATTCCCAAGTATCTTCGCGCTGTTTATATTAAACCTCGTATCAGGCAATGAAGAAATAAAATACCACGCAGGAATCCATCTCGGAGGATGAGGGACATTGATATGTGAATATAGAAAAAATTTCCTGTTCTGGTTATCCTTTAAAAATTCAATAATGCGCCTGAAGTTCTCAGGTAACTCGGACGGTTCCATAGTATAATCATAAACTTCGTCAAACCCAAGATCAACACCCACTCCTGATACGCCATGCCCCTGCGCATTGCAGCTTATCTGCTTGGTGAAGTATCCATGCCCCGAAAGCTCGTTTCCGAGCGTGGCGAATCCCTGATTATAAAACTCACGCTTGTTCTCTTCAGTAACTATATTCCTGAATACCGGCTGTCTGCATTTCGTATAAATCTCTGAAGTCCAGAGCGGAACAATGGAAGGCCTGGTCACCTGGCCCACTGTATTCATTTTCTCGAAGAGACATATCCTGTCCGCATATTTATCTATTACCGGCGTTATAATTCTACGCTTGCCGATTTTATTCACCGCGTCCTCAAACCGCATGGTGCTGAATTCATTATAATACTTGTAAAGATCAATATGATCCCTCGCTAATAAATCAAAAAGCAAATATACGACGTTCACATGCTTGTTCCGTCTATTATCCTTAACCGCGTACAATGCCGGAGACCCGATAAATAAATAATCATGATCCTTATCAGCCTGACTATTTAATCGCGGCTCTGTTATGAATTTAATTTCAAGTGTCCCTGCCGAAGACGGAACAGGCACCCTGATCTTCTCCCAGCCCGTATCCTCAACAAGCACGCTTCTCCCCGGATGTTTAAGATAAAAGACAAGCGATGATAAAAAGTCGGAATACCTGAACGGCTTGATATCCGGCTTCTCTTCATGCTTTACCTGCTTCTTTAAAAGCAGTTTCCTGCCTTTTGAATAATAATAAACATTAA
>CAZVYR010000359.1:0-1751 GCA_964631555.1 uncultured Leptospirales bacterium | reverse complement strand
AGAACCGGAAATATATAATCATTCTTTATAAACACATCCCTGTTCCGCCTGGCCCAGTCGAATAATGCCTTTTTTAACCTGTAAAAATTCTTTCTGTCCTTCTCTGCTATATTGACCCTTTCCTCCGGATCATTTACCGTGTCATACAGCTCATAAAGCACGCGGTCCTTTAATGGCAAATATATCAGCTTGTACCTGCCGTCAAAGACATACCTGTGCTTTGCAAGGTTAATGACGTCCCGGTATTCATCTTTTAACACTACCTGGTTATCAAAGTAAGGATCAATCTCCCCAAGCTGTGTGATATCAGGATACATGATGCGCAGCTTCTGAAAGAAAAGGTCTTCCCTGATCGTGTTATCGAACCATATCCCGGTTTCCCCGAACGCATATTTCTCTTTAACGCTATTGCCGTTTACCAAAGGCAGTAATGACATTCCCTCCATATATTCCGGTACCGGCAGATCCAGTATTGACAGTACCGTAGGGGCTACATCCACTCCCCTTACAATTTGTTTTACTTCTTTTTTCTTTTGGAACTTCCCTGGGAACCTGATAATAAAAGGTATCCTGGTCGAATATTCTCCCCTGAAATGTTCGCCATGTCCCATACCGAGATCCTGTTCATAAAGGTTCTCCCCATGATCCGACAGCACAATAACAACAGTATTATCCAGAATACCATTCTCCGACAAATAATCCAGTATCACTCCTACCGAATCATCGAATGCCTTCAGGCCTCCGTCATAAAGAGCCCTTATCTGGTCAATATCCCTGCCCGATATTCTCACTTCAGCATTGTCATCCAGCGATATTATCCTTTGTTTATAATACTTATATGGCCCTTTATAGTTCTTGTCCCTGTAAAGTTTATAATAAGGATAAGGAGACGCGTAAGGAAAATGAGTCGAAGAAAAAAACGTAGTGATAAAAAAAGGCTCCCTGGAATCTTTTATCCGGCTGATCACTCTGTCCTTGACAAATTCAGGAGGGCAAAAATATGCAGAATCTTTTAAGACAGAAAATATCTCCAGTCCCGGCCTGCCTGTTATGAACGGGAAGATACCTGTATGCGCTTCCAGAATTATCTGCTCAAGAAGATAATTAAAATTGAAATACGGCACATCTATATTTTTATAACCAAGATCAATCCTGCTGAAAATATCTGCCGCGTAATCCCCGATAACCGAAGTCTCATATCCTTTTTCCCTTAATAGTTCCGCTATGGAATAAAAATCTTTATTCACATCCCGCGAAGTGGGAAACATATGCCTTATCCCGTGAGTTGAAGCAAAACGTCCGGTCAGTATTGACACCCATGAAGGGAAAGTCCTCGGCACTTCAATAAAAGCATTCTTAAAAGAAACACCCTCATCGATAAGCCGGTCAATGTTAGGGGTCGTATTCCTGAAATATCCATAACAGCTGTAATGATCAGGCCTCATTGCATCTGCAGCAAGTATCAGGACATTTGGCTTCCCGGTATCAATCTTTTTTTTACCGGTGAAAACAGAGAAGAATATGATTATAACAATCAGGATTGAAAAACCATAAAGAGTATACCTGAGTATATTATTTTTCTTTTTATAAAGCTTATAATACAGCTTAAAAAGATAAAAAAGAAATACTCCCAGGAAAATAACAGCAATAACAATTTGAATAATGCTGAATAATACGGGGTTTACATTATCCGCCAGGAAATCAACAAGGAATTTATTTATGTCATTCCTGACATAAAAATTATTCATATA
>CAZVYR010000358.1:0-4192 GCA_964631555.1 uncultured Leptospirales bacterium | reverse complement strand
ATCTTTGAACAGGTTTTCAAAGAATACATAATACTGCCCTGTCCTGCACGGGCCAGTTGTTATCGGAACGAAAAGCAGGTATATCTCGTCTTTCCTGTATTTTTCCGAATTAAAATATTCAAGAGCGCTCCCCAGTACCAGCAAAGAAGGAACACATTCCTTGCCCGAAGCATGGTCCTTTGCCCTCTGCAAAACATGAACATTCGGAACAGGCATAGCCTCAGCGTTAACACCAATAGACCGCAGGCTCGCCGCGCCGAGCTCCACAGACAGTTTACCCATATTCGAGAGAAGCATCTTTACCCTGGGATTATTCTTTATGGGCATCTTCTCACCGGTAATTTCATTTAATATATGAATATCCTCTACCCCGTTATTGATGAACCTCAGGCCGTTGTCGTACTTCCCTTCCCGAAGGTCCATCTTCTTCGACCTGTAACCGTCGATAATATCAAGAAAAGCTTCCACCCTTGTATCCACTCCCGCATCCGCGGAATGAGAGTCCAGCTCAAGCACAAGGAACGGCTTGACGCCCATGATCCACCTGAGATAATGAAGCATGAAACTGTCGGGCGCGCACGAAAAATTGGTTATATATGCCAGGAAGATATTATCCTCTTCCTTTACCAAATTTGCTGCCTTCATATCCTGCTGCCCGTAATACCAGTACATATTCGGGAAAATCGTTTTGCCCTCAAATGGAAGTATATCAAAGGGGATTACCGAGAATCCCCTTGAAACGAACTTCTTGGGTATCCCCATATTGGCTTCAGGAGTAAACGCGTTATACGGCCTGCCGAGCAGCGCGATAACCGGCCTCTCCGATTTCCTTGCCTCTTCAAGAGCCATTATGCCAAGCTCCGAGGCTTTCCTGAAATACTCGTCCTGCTTTTCATGAGCAAGGTGAAATGCTTTCGCTGATTCAGACTCATTAAATCCAAGTCTTCTGCCAATCTCAATAAATGAATCCAGGGTATCCTTTACAGCATATTTGAAATCAATAACCGGCGCTAAGAGTATTTCGTCAGTCAGTTCCGGGAAAGCCTTTTTCAGATAATACGGCAAAGCCTGGGTAATAGGACAGAATGTCGCGTGTACATCTTCCTCATAGCTCGGCAGGTTCTTGAAATGCGGGATAAAAATAAAATCAGGATCATGATCAAACACATCCTGAAGCGCCCCGTGCGCGATCTCAGCCGGGAAGCAATAGCCGCTTTCTATTTTGGCAATCCCGTCATGAGATATATCATTTGACAGGTAAGACTCCACTCCCAGATTATGAAAAAACCACGAATACAAAGGCCAGAACGTATGTATGGAAAAGCATCTCGGTATGCCTACAACAAAGTCCCTTCTTCTCTCAAGAGTCTCCGGGTCAGGCGCTGATTCCCTGAAAAGAAGATCGTTTCTCTTTTCAACATAGTCGAATACCTTGCTTTCATCGAATATATTCTTCTTGCGGATATTAGTATATTTGTTGCACCTTCCGCCGAACATGTACTTGTTGCCGTTAACATTCAGAACCCTGATCGGGCATAAGTTGTCGCAGGCCTTGCATTTAAACTCCCGCTCATAAACAATGTCCGTATTAAGGATCTCGTCAAGATCATAACTCTTCTTCTCAAGAAGGCCCTCTTCCAGCTTCTGTCTCGCGAGTATCCCCACACCGAAACAACCCATAAGCTCAGGGTCGGGCGGAACAGTGATGTTCTTGTTAAGAAGCATTGCAAAAGCCAGGGGCACAGCTTTGTTCTTTGCAACCCCGCCCTGGAGCACAATATGGTTGCCTATTGTCCTGTTGCCCACTACCCTGTTCAGGTAGTTCGACACAATGCTCGTAATAATGCCTGCTGTAATATCCTCCCTGGCCGCGCCCTTCTGAATAGCCTTGCGTATGTCCGAATTGATGAATGCCGAGCAGTGCTCCCCGAACTTCAAAGGCTCTTCCGCCTTAAGCGCGATCTCGCCTATCTCCCAGGCATGCTTGATATTAAGATCGCCTGAAGCGGACTCTTCCAGGAAAGAGCCTGTACCTGCGGAGCATGCCTCGTTCATAGCGTAGTCAATAGGCACCTTGTTCTTTAAGAATACGTACTTGGCATCCTGCCCGCCTATCTCGAATATAGTATCAATTTCATCGTTATAATAAGTGGTGCCCACTGTATGCGCTATTATTTCATTGTAAACGGCAGGTGTCTCAAGAAACACACCGAGTATCTCCCTTGAAGAGCCTGTTGTGCTCGCAAGAGTAATATTTATCTTCTCATCCCCTATTGCTTCTTTAATCTGCTTCTTTATCTCGATAAAACAATTCTTCAGCGCCTTCACCGGGTCGCCGTGCGTCCTGCCGTAAAAGCTAGCCACTATCTCGTCTGTCTCGTAATCAATAAGGCATGCCTTGGTGGTGGTCGATCCTCCGTCAACCCCTAAAATATATTCCCCTCCCGGTTTCAGATTCCCCAGTTTTGAAGGAATATACGTAACCTTGCCCATAGCTGAATTAAGACTTTTAAATTTTTCAAATCCCAGCTTATTGGTCTTTATCAAGCCGGTTACGGAAGGGAGTATGGTCCCGTTATTCTTCGCGAGAAGAGCTGCACCGTATGATTCGAAGTAAGAAGCCTGCTCAGGCACGATGAATTCTACTTCAGGGCATTGTTTTTTAATAGACTGAAGAATGAATTGATTCCTTGTCAGTCCGCCCGTAAGAACTACTTTACCTGTCCTTATCCTGGCCCGTTTAAGAAAGTCCACAACCTTAGTAGCCATAACATCGCTCAGGGACATTACAATATCGCCCTTTGTAGCTTCCCCTTTATTCAGCCTGTGCGTACAGTCGGATTTCATAAACACGGAACACCTGGCAGACATTTTCAACACCTTGGAATCCTCAGGTATCCCTGGGATATCATCCAGTGTCATATCCATTCTAAGCAGCTGCTGTTTAAAGAACTCGCCTGTCCCTGAAGCGCATTTATTCCCCGAAAGGCTGTTGGTTATCTTCGAATCCTGGTCAAGCTTATATACGACCAGGTCTTCTCCCCCGAGTGAAACTACGGCATCAGCTTGTAAATTCAGGGCTTTGATAGCCTCCTCAATACATATAGGCTCAATTACATTGTCTATATTCAGAAGCAGCCTGCCTTCAGTCCCTGTAACCAGGCTCTTAAGATTCGCAGGCAGCTCTTTTCTTGATAATATACTTTTAAGAGTCTCCTGAAAATTCCCCTCATGTGAGATCACCTCACTCCAGAGAATAGAGTCATTCTCAAGCATAGTGACCTTCACGCTTGATGATCCGATATTTATACCAAGGCTTTGCATGTTAACGCTCCCTTAAAAAGTTTCATTGAATATGATCTAATTTATCCATTATCTTTAAACCTCTTTCATAGGTTTCTTCCACTAATTGATCCCTGAATTTTTTTATCTCTTTTTCATCCATCAGAATGTTGTTATCAACAAGCTGACGTACAATAAAATAAAAATAAACAGGCGCAAGAAGCATGAAAATATCAAATATACCTGAATTTGTATCTATATTCTTCGGCTTCGGAAAATCCGTTCCCTCAAAGAACGAAGAAAAAATCCCGGTAAAATTAGGGATCAGATCTCCCAGTAAATACGAAACATCCGGATCATTCGTTACCAGTTCTCTTGTTATTATTTTTAAAATAGACGGAGTGTCCATAAGCGAGTCTACCAGGGTTTCTGCGAAGAACTTGATGCGTATCTTTATATCTCTTTCTTTTGTAACCTTTCCGCCCAGAGCATCTGTAAAATCCTTTAAATGAGAATTTATGACCTCTCTGTACAAGCCTTCCTTTCCTCCGAAATAATAACCTATGCTCGAAATATTCACATCAGCGGAGGAAGCAATCTGCCTTACCGAAGTTGCAGAATACCCCTGGTCGGCGAAAAGATTGAAAGCAATATTTAATATCTTTTCCTTGCTTGAATGACTGCCGTTTTCCATAAGAATCATCCGGATAATGATACAAATTTAAACGCGCGCTCAATTCAAACGTATGTTTGATTCAAACGTTCGTTTGACATAATAGTAAAATATATAGTATAAATGTCAATAATTTTTAAGATTTCTTCTGGAAGGGAATATTAGGTAACTGTTGCTTTATAAGAATTTGCATAATCTTTAAATACCACATCTTCATTTGAAATTCATTTTATATTT
>CAZVYR010000357.1:2612-4199 GCA_964631555.1 uncultured Leptospirales bacterium | reverse complement strand
CTGGTTTTATAACAGTAGCCCTGAGAATTGCGATTACAGGTTTCCCGGCATTTGAAGTGTGGTCTCCTTTCGGTTACGCTTTTGCATCCGTTTTTTCCTGGATAAACAGTTCAACGCTTTCAGTAATCCACGTAGTCAATTGGTGGGTGCATATGATTCTTTCTTTTACATTTATTGCATTATGGGCTACTGACAAATCAGGACATATTATTATTTCCACACTGAATATATTTTTTTCTAACCTTGAGAACGAGAATCCAAAGACCAAATATGCAATGTCCATCATCCCTCCTGAGGAATTTGAGACATCTGAGTCATTTGGTGTTAGTTTGGCAGAGGAATTTACATGGAAACAACTGATGGATGGGGATGCCTGTACCAGGTGCGGAAGGTGTCAGGATAATTGTCCTGCATTCCTGACTGAGAAACCATTGTCCCCTAAAAAAATTATTAATGATATAAAAGATAATAAGGATGAAAGGATACCTAAGATACTAGAAGCCCAGAAAACTTTCGAGGATCCTTCTGGAGTGGACTTAACTGCAATTAATTCTAAGCCTTTGGTTGGTGGTTCTATATTGGAGGATGAAATTTGGGCATGTACAAATTGTGCTGCATGTTTGGAAGCATGTCCTGTACAGATCGAGCATATTGATGCGATCAATTCAATGAGAAGGTCGCAAGTATTAATGGAAGGTAAAATGGCTTCGGAATTGCAGACCGCATTTACAAATATGGAGAATAATTCCAATCCATATGGATTTGCTTTTGCATCTAGAGCTGAATGGATTCCTGAAGATTTAACATTGAAAACCCTTGCTGAAGATCCCGATGTTGATTTTTTATATTTTGTAGGCTGTGCTGCTTCCTTTGATAAAAGGAACCAGAAAGTGGCGATTGCACTTGTCAGGATTTTACAGAAAGCCGGATATAAAGTTGGTATTTTAGGAAGTGAAGAGTCATGTTGCGGCGATTCTGCCATGAGAGCAGGGAATGAATACCTTTTTCAAATGCTTGCGATACAGAATCTGGAAATATTTAAAAATTACAACATTAAAAAGATTGTTACAACCTGCCCGCATGGGTATAATGTACTGAAAAAGGAATATCCCAAGCTTGCCGCAAGGAGCGTCGACTCCAACGGTAATCAGCTTGAATGTAATTATCAGGTGTATCATCATTCTGAAGTGATATTTGATCTTTTTAGAAAGGGCCAGATTAAGATAAAAGATTCACTTAATGAGAAAATAACATACCACGATTCATGTATGCTCGGGAGATATAATAATATCTATAATCAGCCCAGGGATCTGATAAAAGCTATACCTGGGACAAGCCTGATTGAGATGAGCAGGCATCATAAAAAAAGTTTTTGTTGTGGAGCTGGCGGAAGCAGAATGTGGCTTGAGGAAGACCTTGGAACCAGGATCAACCAATTCCGGACCAAGGAGGCACATAGTACTGGTGCGACAAAGATCTGTACAGCATGCCCTTTCTGTATGACAATGCTATCAGATGGAGTACAGGAACTTGATATTAAAAATTTAGAGACATATGATATAGCTGAGTTTGTGCATAACGCAATGG
>CAZVYR010000357.1:0-2512 GCA_964631555.1 uncultured Leptospirales bacterium | reverse complement strand
GATATTAAAAATTTAGAGACATATGATATAGCTGAGTTTGTGCATAACGCAATGGAAAAATAAGATTAGACTTGTAGTAAAACTGGTTTTGCCCCGCCGCAGGCGGGGGAAAATCTTCATATTTTAGGAGAAATGCAACAACTCTATTTTATAAATTATATTCTAAGACAAAATAATTTGACAATATTAAATAGAAAATAAAGAATCAATAAAACTGTATTTTAAAATAATTATATTATATTAAAGGAGTGATCACTTATGGAAAGCAATTTATTTTATATTGCTCCGATAGGTTCAATAATTGCCCTGATCTTTGCATGGTTTTTTTATAAGAGCATGATGAAAGCAGATGCCGGCAATGATAAGATGATTGAAATAGCCGGTTATGTTAAGGAAGGCGCTTTGGCGTATCTTTATCGTCAGTATAAAGTGGTTTCCGTTGTATTTCTCATTCTGCTTATAATTTTTGCAGTACTTGCTTTTTTCGGAGTGCAGAATCCGTTTGTGCCAGTGGCTTTTCTTACAGGAGGATTCTTTTCCGGACTCTGTGGTTACCTTGGAATGAGAACGGCTACTAACGCCTCATCAAGAACAGCTCAGGGAGCATCAAAATCTCTTAACGCTGGTCTTAAGGTTGCATTCAGATCCGGTGCTGTTATGGGTCTTGTGGTTGTGGGATTCGGTCTTATAGATATTTCTTTATGGTATATAATACTGAATTTTCTTTATGATCATAACATATGGGGTTTAAGCGAAATACTTCTTAAAAAAATTGCATTTGCGAATACCTTTACTTTTGAATTGATCAAGACTCCTGAGTTCCAACATGCCAAACTGGTTGAAATCACTACTACTATGATAACCTTTGGAATGGGCGCTTCAACACAGGCTCTTTTTGCCAGAGTAGGAGGAGGTATATTCACAAAGGCTGCTGATGTGGGTGCTGACCTTGTGGGTAAAGTTGAAGCAGGGATACCTGAAGACGATCCCCGCAACCCGGCAACAATTGCAGACAATGTCGGGGATAATGTAGGCGATGTTGCTGGCATGGGAGCTGACTTGTATGAATCATACTGCGGTTCAATACTGGCCACAGCCGCTCTCGGCGCCGCACTGCCTTTATCAGCAGGATTCGGTGGACTGAAAGCGGTAATCGCGCCAATGATAGTGGCAGGCCTGGGTATTGTTTTTTCAGTTATCGGCATATTTGCTGTGCGAACTAAAGAAGACGCTTCAATGAAAAATCTCCTTAAATCATTGAATATTGGCGTGTGGGGAAGCTCAATTCTTATACTTATCGCAATTGCTGTTATGGCCTATGCTGAACTGATTACCTGGGGTATTTTCGGGGCAGTTATTGCGGGACTGATCGCAGGTCTTATCATTGGGCAGTCCACTGAATACTATACTTCAGATGAATATAAACCTACCCAGGGAATAGCAGAACAGACCAAGATGGGATATGCCACAACAGTAATCGAAGGTATAGCGACAGGTATGTATTCCACAGCTGTTCCTGTAATAACTATTGTAATTGGTATTCTAGTAGCTTTCGGTGTATCAGGCGGATTTACCGATTTATCACAGGGATTATACGGTATTGGATTCGCTGCTGTCGGCATGTTATCAACTCTTGGTATTACTCTGGCTACAGACGCATACGGGCCTATAGCTGATAACGCTGGAGGCAACGCGGAAATGAGCGGTCTCGACCCGGAAGTTAGAAAAAGAACGGATGCTCTTGATATGCTTGGTAATACAACGGCTGCTACTGGAAAGGGATTCGCGATAGGCTCAGCTGCTTTGACCGCAATGGCCCTTTTATCTGCTTATATTGAAGAGATAAAACTATGGATCGGCAAACTTGCCGGTAATAGTTTTTTTCAGGTTGGTTCTGTAAAATTTTACAATGAACTTCCTGAAGGGATTGTAGCAGGTCCGAATGATATAGTGGCCCATCTTGCAAAAATTCAGGATTTTTCCCGGGCTTATGATCTGTCACTTATGAATCCCAAGGTACTATGCGGTTTGTTTATTGGCGCGATGATGGCTTTCCTCTTCAGCGCTATGACAATGAAAGCCGTAGGCAGGGCTGCAGGCGCGATGATTAGCGAAGTCCGAAGACAGTTCAAGGCATTACCCGGTATATTAACAGGAAAGGATAAACCGGATTATGCTCAATGCGTGGCAATATCAACCGCCGGCGCTCAAAGAGAAATGATCGTTCCTTCATTGCTTGCTATTGTTATTCCTGTAGTTACGGGGCTGATACTCGGAGTATCCGGTGTTATGGGACTTCTTGCAGGCGGATTATCCGCAGGATTCTCCCTGGCATGTATGCTCAACAATTCAGGCGGAGCATGGGATAATGCCAAGAAGTTTATTGAGAAAGGCAATTTAGGCGGTAAGGGATCTGAAGCTCACAAAGCGGGTGTTGTTGGAGATACTGTAGGTGATCCGTTTAAAGATACATCAGGACCTTCGCTTAATATTCTTATAAAACTTATGAGTA
>CAZVYR010000356.1:0-4249 GCA_964631555.1 uncultured Leptospirales bacterium | reverse complement strand
TGAATCAATGACAATTGTACCTATGGGAGGCAACCTGCCGCGGCCTCATCCGGAACTGGCAAGAGAAAAACCGGATGTGTTTATGTCCATGGGGTTAACGGCTGAAAATGTAGCTAACAGGTATAAAATAAGCCGCGAGATGCAGGATGAGTTCAGTTATCATTCTCAAATGAAGGCAGCGAATGCACAGAAAAATAATCTCTTTAAAGAGATAGTCCCAACACCTTCTCATCATTATATTGAACAACCGGATACTAGTATTAAAAAAGAGATAAAGATACAGGATTTCGATGATGGGGTTCGTCCTGAGACTAGCCTTGAGGGTCTTGCAAAGCTCAGGCCTGTTTTTTCAGCTATGGGGACAGTTACTGCCGGCAATTCCTCCCAGATGACTGATGGAGCTGCAGCTATGCTTTTAATGAGCGGGGATGCGGTTAAAAAATACGGTGTGAAACCGATTGCTAAAATAAATTATCATGCTGTTACTGGTGTAAAGCCGGATGAAATGGGAGTTGGACCTGCATACGCTATACCTAAATTGCTAAAGCTTGCCGGCCTTGGGGTGGATGATATTGATTTATTTGAGATTAACGAGGCTTTTGCTTCACAGGCAATTTATAGTATGCAGAAACTTGGTCTATATGATAGAAAGGAGTTCTGGGAATCGGGTAGCGATAAAAGAAAGGTAAATATTAACGGTGGAGCAATAGCATTAGGTCATCCTATAGGTTGCACCGGCACTAAATTAGCTTCACAGCTTTTAACTGCAATGAAGGAGAAGGGATTGAGATATGGAGTAGAGTCCATGTGTGTGGGTGGTGGTATGGGAGCAGCGGCCTTATTTGAGCTTGTGGAATAGGATATTTAAAAATTGGAATAACTGTTTTTATTTGTGATCGTTTTTAAAAAATCATACAGAAGTATTATGATGCAGACTTATTATATTTCTTCTGTACTTTCCTGTCTTTAAGAATATTTTAATTGAAAATATGCCCCTTCTGTATATCCTGTCAGGGGTGATTTATTTGTTGGAAATAAAGTTCTTGCATTAAACATTATTCTTTAACATTGCTGTAATCTGGATGGCAGTTTAGGTATCGAAGGAGTATTGATATGTCAAAAACAGCATACCTTTATAATGATATATATTTACAGCATGATACTGGTTATGGACATCCTGAAAGACCTGAGAGATTGGAAGCTATAAATAATAAAGTAATATCCCTTCCTTTTTACAATGATATTATTAAAGTTGATATAAAGCAAGCTGACTTGAAATATATCGAATTGGTCCATGACAGGAGTTATATTGATAGAGTACAAAAAGAGATAGAATCCGGTACAGTTTATCTTGACTCAATGGATACGGTAGTTTGTTCTAAGTCTTTTGACATTGCATTGTATGCGGTTGGAGGATGTCTCAATATGTGTGATGTTATTATGAGCGGGGAGGTAAATACCGGGTTCTGCGCGGTACGTCCTCCAGGACATCACGCAGAGAAAAGTTATGCTGCCGGTTTCTGTATATTTAATAATATTGCAATTGCTGCTCGTTATTTACAGGAAGAACATAATATTGAAAGAATTGCAATTGTAGACTGGGATGTACATCACGGCAATGGTACACAACATACTTTTGAAATGGATCCCAGCGTATACTACATGAGTCTGCATCAGTATCCCCATTACCCGGGTACTGGTGCTTCCATTGAAACAGGTATTGGGAAAGGCAAGGGTTATAATCTTAACATACCAATGGATGGTGGGAGTGGAGATGATGAATATCTTGAGGCTTTCGAGACAATTATTATTCCTGAACTTGAGAGGTTTAAACCCGAGATAATACTAATTTCAGCTGGTTTCGATGCCCATACTTCAGATCCTCTTTCTTCTATTTATGTTTCAACTGATTCTTATTATATATTTACAAAATTGTTGCAAGAAATTGCAGCAAAGTATTCAAAACACAGAATTATAGCGATGCTTGAAGGAGGATACGATCTTGAAGCGCTTGCGGATGGCGTAGGCAAGGTGCTTGAGGCTTTTGTAGAAGGATAGTTTTAATCCGGAATTTCCTTTAGTGTAATTAGCAACCCAGTCTCGCCCACAGGGCTGGGACTCCGCCAGAAAGGCGGGGATTGATCCTGAAGAAACAAAAAAAAAGTAAGACAGGTCGTTTAAATGTTGTTTCTAAGAAGTAATTTGATTATGGAATTATTTTTTAAATAAGTATACTAAAGAATATCCTTTAATGCTGGCTTTTTTAATAAAATCTGATTTTAAAGGCTTTGAAATATATAAGAGATGGTTTAAAGACTTTAATGCCTTCCTGCCATGCAACAGTTCATATTGAAATGGCACACTGGTACTTCCATTCCCGTTTATTGGGAATATGCTGAATGATTTTATTTTGTTTTTTAAAAATATAATTTCCACAAGAATATTATCCCTAATATCTTCATTTAAAGATCCAAAAATGAAGTTTCCTAGGGAATAAAATATAGGTTTGCCCCTGTATATCTCTACTCCCTGAAAAATATGCGGGTGATGTCCGATTATAACATCTGCTCCGTTATCTATTATTGCATGCCCTAACTCGATTTGTTTTTCATTCGGATATTCGGAATATTCATCCCCCCAATGAACAGAGATTATTATGAAATCATAATGATCTCTTAATTGTTTGATATCATTGCTGATTAAATCAATTTTAGCATTTGCAACTCCAGGAGAGCTTTCCCCGGCAAACGAATCGTCATAGGCAATTGATGTATATGCAATGATAGCTATTTTTAATTTATTTATCGCAGCAGTGACAGGTAGATGAGCGCTTTTAATATCCTTTCCTGCGCCGGTTGTGCTAATACCTTTTTCTCTTAGGTTGTTTATTGTATCAAGAAGTGCTGTTTTACTGTAATCACATGCATGGTTATTGGCAAGGCTTACACAATTAATATCTGCATATTTTAACATTTCCAAATGCCGGGGTTTTCCCAAAAAGACATATTTTTTATCAGTATGGACTTCTCCGGTATCTGAAATTGGTGACTCCAGATTACAGAAGCGATAATCGAATGTCAGAAGAAAAGATTTAAGTTTTTTAAGAGGGTATGATGCATCCTTTTTGATAATTATGTCTTTGATTCCCCAATCCATCATTACATCACCGGCGAAAAGCATCTTTGCCTGATTAGGAACCGGTTTATTTGAATCAATTTTTTTTACTGAGGTACACCCAAATAAGGTCAGTAATATTATAATTCTCAGAATCTTCATAATTCAATAATTTAGCAAAGAATATTATTATTGTTTAAAGGCTGGTCTAAATGGTTATAATTAATTTTAATGTTATCATGGGTAAAAGATGATAAAATTGATTAGCTATAATTAGCTTGGTACTGATTCCATTCCTGTGAATATATCTCCTATTAGGCCTTCATCAAGCATCGATATTAAGGCGCTGGTTTTCCTTTCCATTTCGTCGGTAATATCACCTTTCTTTTCCTGTAACTGGAAATATTCATCTGCTATATTAAGGGCCGTAAGTATCGCTATCTGTGCTATGTTCCCGTTCGTGATGGTTTTTCCGATCTCTTTCATCCTGTTATTTATATATTCAGCTAATTTTAAAATATATTCAGGTTTAGCTTCACCTAAGATACTATATTCATTTCCATATATATTGACTTTTACTCTGTTTTCCATTTAATTATTACCTCATACTCAACACTAATATATTTAACATGACCGGGATTGATTTCTAAGTGAGATGTAGCATTTTATTTTTCTTCATCATCATCTTCAACAATCATAAAATCATCATCTTCACTCATCGTTTCATCTTCGGTCTGTGCTTCTGATTCAGAGTCGTCAATAATAACGAGTTCATCATCAACATCGTCAATTACTATATCATTTTCTTCATCATCCAGTAGTACAATTTCGTCGTCTTCTTCGTCTGAATCTACATTAATATCCTGGTCGGAATTTTCTTCATCAATAATAATAATATCTTCATCTTCTTCCGTAATTTCTGATTCTTCAGGTTCTACAGCTTCAATAACTGTGTCTTCATCATTATCAGTAATGTCTTCTTCCAAAGGGGCGCTTATTGACTCCGGTTCCAGTTCGGACGATTTTGCTTTAAGGTCGGCAGCAGGAGGTACGGACATTCCTCCTTCTTTCAAGGAATCAAGTTTAGTAAGTAGTTCGATAATTTTCTTTTCTAATATATCTTCCTTTTCCTTGA
>CAZVYR010000355.1:0-4260 GCA_964631555.1 uncultured Leptospirales bacterium | reverse complement strand
TATATTTTTCTATGATATTTTTTCTGATTTTTTCCAGGGGATTGACGGTATTGAGGTATTGTTCCTGTTCCAGGTTTAGCTGCTGGATAAGGTTCCCGTCTTTATTGATAATTGCTTCGGTTTTATCCTGTTCGAGCAGAAGTACTCTGCTGAATATTTCAAGTTCTTTGTATAATATTTTTTCAAGCTGTGCTATATTATCCGACATCTGTCCCTCCATGGAATTTTCGAGATTCCTTTAATTATTTATCGGATCATGGTTTTAAATTAATAGAATTTTATTTCAGATTCCTTTTATATACGACTTTGAAACGGAGTGGAAGAATGTTAGTCAATTCTAATAAAGGACGAAGCTGTCACGACGCAAAGACGAAGGATATACGGAGGGGAACCGATTTAAAACAGGTCTGATTCCGTTTTATAAACGGAGTGGGTAGTCTTCGAGGTGCCGGTATTACATCTATAAGATGCTGGCGTTAAGAATATTTAACGGAGCGGAAGAGATTAAATGAGACTAGTTTTATATGTGAAACAACAGTCCAGTTTGCCGGGATTCGAAAGTGTAAAGTTATATTTTCACGCTTTTATTTCCTTTCAAGGTTACCCCTTGCTGAGGAAAAATATATTCCTATTACACACAGGACAGTAAAGATTATAAAAGAAATTTTTATGCTCTGTCCGAAAACTCCGTATGTTTCAGGAGTGATCTCTTCTTGGCCCATGAAAACGGCAAAGATGACTGTGGTGATCGCCATGCTAAGAGTCATGCCTATTGTTCTCATAGTGCCTACTGATCCTGACGCTACACCGTAGTATTTTTTTTCAACCGAACTCATTATCGCGTTAGTGTTAGGGGATGAGAAGAAACCGAATCCTATGCCGAGTAATATCAATACTCCGATAATATAGCCTGCCGTTGTTGCGGGGCTCAGAAATATAAACAGAAATAATCCGATCACTGTAAATGCCATCCCGGTTGAGGTTATGATAGCAGGTTCTATTTTATCGGACAGCTTTCCGGAAATCGGGGCAAAGATGGTCTGCATAACCGGCTGTACAACCAATATAAAACCCGCAGCCTGAGGCGACATGCCTAAAATATACTGGAGGTAAAGGCTTAAAAGAAATGTAACAGCAAATGTGGCGGAATAGTTTATTAGTGCTGCCAGCGATGAAAACGTGAATACCCTGTTATTCTTGAATAGCCTCATTTCAAAGACCGGGTATTTGGCTCTGAGTTCGTAAATAACAAAAGTAATAAAACATATAATGCCCGCAGAAATAAATATAATCGCTTTCTGGGCAGGGAGTATTGATACTCCATACATAATAATAATAAGCGATAATCCGTATATTATGCTGCCGGGAAGGTCGAATTTATCTCCTTTTGCGTCAGCCCATTCTTCTTTTATAAATGACAGCGTTAATATAAAGGAGACAAGACCCAGGATTGCTGCGATAAGAAATATTGCTTTCCAGTGCAGATATTGAGTGATAAGGCCTCCGGCGAAAGGCCCGGCAGAGAGACCTACATATACGGATGCCGTGTTGATGCCAATTGCCTTGCCGCGTTCCTGCAAAGGAAAAACGGAAATAATTATTGTCATCCCTGTTGTTACTGTCATTGCGCCGCCAATCCCCTGGATGATCCTTAGCACAAGTAATCCTTCGATGGAGCCGATAAAGACGCAAAGAAAAGTTGAAATTGTGAATATTACTGTTCCATATATGAATATTTTCCTTCTGCCGTATATATCCGCTATCTTTCCGGACGGGATAAAGAAAATAGCTGTAGCAAGTATATAGGAAGTTGCCACCCAGGTAAGCACTACAGCGTGTACTGAGAATTCCTTTTGTATGACAGGCAATGCGATATTTACCGCGGAAAGCATGAAAGGAGCGATAAATGAATTCAATGCCGCGATTATTAGCGCGGATCTTTTTGTGGCTTTATCTGACATTTGAAGTAACCTTTATGTAAATAGTACGGCTTTTATTTTAACAGCAATGGCAGGATATAATAATAAACACAAATGTATTTTTAAAATTAATAAAATGGATTATTTATTTTGTATTGTGTAAAGTAAAATTTATTTTGATTTATTTTTTATTAGCAACCTAACCCCTGCCCGCAGGGCTGGGACCAATTCAAAAGAAACAATAAAATGCAATATGATAGAGCATTAATAAAATATTTTCTCAGATGATTAAAAATATATCGTTATTGGCAGTAATTTCGACATGGAAAGAAAGTTGAGTTGAGATGCTTTGTTTAAACAATAATCATGTTAGCCGATTGGATCTATCTTAAGAAAATATCCTTTCAGGTATTCGGTCTCAGGGATTTGCCGGATTATGGGATGGTCTTTATCCTGGTGGCAGCGTTTTATTATGGAGAGAGATTTGTTTTCCAGGGAAGCGGCTTTTTTCAACATATCAGAAAAAAAATCGTTATATATGTGATGCGAACAACTGAAGGTGCATAATATTCCTCCTTCCGTCAATAGCTTCATCGCATAACGGTTGATTTCAAGATACCCTTTCAATGCTGTTTTCACCCTGTGTTTGTTTTTAACGAATGACGGAGGATCCAGAACAATCATATCAAAGAATCGATTTTGATGAATATATTCGCGCATGATAGTAAAGGCGTTGCCTTTAACTGTATGAAAGGGACAGGGTATATTATTGAGGGACGCATTTTCTTTTGCATACAACAGCCATTTGTTTTTTGTATCTATTCCGGTGACTTCGCTTGCTTTTCCCATTGCAGTGTGTACCGAGAATCCGCCTGTATAACAGAATACGTCAAGTATTCGTTTCCCTTTCGCCAGGGCTCCGGCAGCAAGGCGCGTTTTTCTTTGGTCTAGATAAAATCCTGTTTTATGGCCATTTACTATGTCAACTATGAAGCGCGCTTTACCTTCGTTTATTAATACTTTTGCTTTTCCCTTTTTCCCATGCCATTCTGAGACAGGCTGAAGGCCTTCAAGTTTTCTAGATTCGATGTCACTTTTTTCATATATGAATTCGGGATTTACCAGGTCAGACAGGGCTGATATGATTATTTTTTTTAAACGATCCATGCCTGATGTTGTTATCTGGAGAACAAGTGTGTTGTCATAGATATCCGCGATAATTCCCGGTAAGTTGTCCGCTTCGCTGAATATGAGCCTGTAAGCATTGGATATTTTTTTTATTTCATTTCTTTTTATCACGGCTTCAGAAATGCAGTTAGCAAAAAAATCTTTATTTATCTCCTCGTCAGTATGGGAGAGTATTCGGACAGCTATATTAGAATTCGGATTATAATATCCTGTTCCTATATAAAAATTATTATGCATAAATACCCGCACAAGATCGCCTGTCATTATAGCCGGGTCTGCTGAGTCAATATGATTTTTATAAATCCATGGGTGAGAATAATTGTCTTTTTCGGTTTTTTTTAAGTATATATTTTTTAAATTATACATAAAGATAATTAGCCTAGATTAAGTATGTTTTACAACTTGTATAGATATCATTTTTTCTGTTCCATCAATTTTTTTATAATAATATAATATATTCAGTAACAGTTTAAAAGTATATACCAGTCACTTTTTGATTAAATACTATATTCAGTCATTATTATATTAAATGTTAATATTTTTAATAATCTATAAATAATTTTTCCCTTGACAAATTTTATAGCAATATTAAGCATTTTTGCTTTGACTGACGAGTCAGTTCAATATATAATGTTTTTTTATCCATTGATAGATAAATAATACTTATAAAAAATAATTATGCAGACTTACCGGAGATTAATGATGAACACTGATAAATTTAATGAATTGACCTTAAAAAGAAAGGAGGTTGAAAAAGGAGGCGGTCAGGATCGTATTGATAAAATACATAAAGAAGGCCGGATGACAGCCAGGGAACGCATTCTATTTCTTCTGGATGAGGGAAGCTTTGAAGAATTTGACATGTTTAAAGAGCATCGCTGTTTTGACTTTGATATGGAAAAGAAGCATCTCCCGGGAGATGGTGTTATTGTAGGCCATGGCACCGTGAACAGCAGGGTTATTTTTGTTTTTGCATATGATTTTACTATTCTCGGCGGGTCATTGTCTTTAACTGTATCGCAGAAAATATGTAAAGTAATGGACCTTGCTGCAAAGACAGGTGCTCCGGTCATCGGATTAAATGATTCCGGCGGTGCAAGGGTTCAGGAAGGTATTGACTCATTGTGCGGATATGGGGATATTTTTCTGAGAA
>CAZVYR010000354.1:0-4267 GCA_964631555.1 uncultured Leptospirales bacterium | reverse complement strand
TGTTCATAAGGCTGTGACTTTGTTGTTACCCTGGAGTAATTAAGAAGACCGTTGATCAGGCTCTTCATTCTTTCTGCCGCATTCTGCATTCGTTGCAGATAATCCATGCTCTTTTCATCTAAAAGAGATTTTGTATTCTCTTTTAACCTGTCCCCGAATCTCTGTATCTTTCTGAGCGGTTCCTGCAAATCGTGCGACACTATATAGGCGAACTGCTCAAGCTCCTGGTTTGAACGGGACAGCTCTTCCATTATCTCTTTTAATTTATTTTCTGCCTCTTTACGTTCGGTAATATCCTTGTCTACTCCGCGATAGCCGGTAAAATTGCCCTGATCATCGAAAATAGGAATTCCGTCTATAAGCAGGCAAACTAACTTGCCGTTTTTAGTCAGGTGCCAATTTTCTATGTCTTTAAATTGTTCTCTATTATCAACTATTCGAATGAATACATCGGATAATTTTTCCGCTTCTTCCTTTGGCATTAAATCAAGCGCAGTTTTCCCATATAATTCCTCCGGTTTGTAACCCATGATGTCTTCAACCTTCTCCGAACAGTATACATATTCTCCATTCTTATTTACTTCCCATATCCAGTCTGCACTGCTTAAAGCAATATCCCTGAACCGCTTTTCCGATTCCTTAACTTCTTTTGTCCTTTCCCGGACTTTTTCCTCAAGCTTTTCATAGAACCTGGCATTATCAATAGATATTGCCATCTGGGACGACAGGATATTCAATATCTCGCGCCTCTCTTCCGTGAATGCGCCGGTGGACAGATTGTTCTCCAAATAAAGAATACCTGTTAACTTACCCTGGTTCATGATCGGTGCGCATAATACAGATTTAGGTTTGTTCTGTATAATGTAAGGATCACCGGTAAAATCTCCTTCAGACGATGCGTCATTCAGTATCAGCATTTCATTTGTCCTGGCCACATATAGGACGATTGACTGGGATAAGCCCTCGTGGGACTCGAAGGGAACAGAATTGAGCATCTTGATCTCATCGCTTTCCAGCCTGCCCTCAGCTTCAACTATAAATTTTCCATGGTCCTCGAGTATCATGACTCCTTTCTGTGCTCCTGCATTTTCCATGGCTATTTTCATCATCTTCTTCAAGAGCTTCCCAAGTGCCACCTCGCCTGATATCGCCTGCGAGGCTTTTACTACTGAATTGATGTCTATCAATTGTGAAGCGCTTGCCTGGATTGCTTTGTCGGTTTGACCGGAGTCCGGGACTGAACTGTCTGTTTGAGACAGAAACTCCGGATACATTTCCCGCAATTGCTTCAGCTTGGCGGCAGCGCCCCATTTCGAATAACAGGCGTATGCATCCTGCAGATACAGCTTTGCCAGCTTTTGCCTGCCCATACCAAGGTGATACCTTCCGGCAAGCTCGTTTGAGAGCGCCTCTTCAATAAGGTACTCATTCTTTCTGCTCAACTCTATAGCACTATCGTAAAACACCTGCGCGTGAGAATGTCTCCCTAAGACCCGCGCTTTTTCAGCTTTTATAATACATATCCTGTGCTCATTGTTCATAGGTGCGTGTCTGGACCATTCCCTGAACTTCTTAAGACTTTTTCTTAAAAAGCTCCTGTATCTCCTTCTGTCACGTCTTGACGCATCCTGGTAGAGCGCGAGTCTTACAAGCGCGGAATAAAAGGCAAATTCTCTTACAATAAAATGAGCTCTTAAAGAATCGAGGTATTCGGCTGATATTACCGAATCTTCAAAAGCATTTTTATAATCTAAAAAAATATATCTCAGAACAAGTCTGTGAATATAAAAATTTTCCAGTAAAGTAATTGCGCCGGAGGCTTCCCATAAAGGTATCACCTCACTCTCATTAAGAGCAATACCGGTAAGCTCTGTTGGGGATATGCTTCTTCCAAGAAGGTTTAAAGCCATTTGCCATACTACGGAATGAAATCCAAGAAAGTGAGTTTGTTTCAGTTGTTCAATTGTTTTATAATTCACTGACATCCGCTGTTCCAGCTCTGCCAGTTCTGTGGCAAGAAATATTCCTAACTGATCATGGGTATAAAGACAATCAGTAACCCTTTCCGGATCTCCGTTTTCCAGACTAATAGTATAGATTTTTATAAATTCAGATCTGATTTTATCCAGGTGTTCTTTCCAGTGAGCAATAAACAGGTTATAAAGGCTGAGTGCCCTTGCCTCATAAATACGCGCATTTAATCTTTCCATTAGTTTGAGTGCTAAATTTCCAAGCTTGTATCCTGCTTCAATATTGCCGAGATCGTTTATTAATAAATTTGCCATCTCAATGTAATCGATTACCTGGGCCTGAGACTGACCATATTTAACTGATAACCAAAAACGTTTGATGGCTATGTAGGCAAACAGATCAGGATTAGTAAAATAGATACTTTTACCAACAAAGGCAAGCATACGTGAAAGGGCCAGCTTATGAACATCAGTCATTTCGGGAAGATCAATCATGGAATCTATTCTTCCTGCCGACAGAAAAGGTTTTAACTTCATCAATTCAAAGCGTATCCGCAGCCTGCCGGGTTTCTCAGGTATGGGATACTTTAATTTTTTAAATACTTCAATGGCAATATCAACGCTTGTTTTAAAATTCACCTGTGAATCGTTTGCATGAATCTTTGTTTCATATACCGGGATTGCGTCCGAAATATCCCTGACAGAATCCACAACAATAGACACATATTGCTCCATTTTATCGTAATCATTGTTAAGATAAGCTGTTTCAGCAGCCTCAGTATAAATAGAAAGACTGAGATCATAATGATCCTTCCAGCATTTATCATCAAGCATGCTGATCCCTGTCATGAAATACTTCAGGCTTGGCGAATACGCTGCTGATAATTTGGCCTTAAGCCCGCTCTCGTAATTCAAATGCACCAGCTTTTCCATTTCCGTTTTATTGGTTATCAGGCCGGAACCTAAATTCAATTGATCAACTATGTAAAACAGCTTATTTTGTAAATTAACAGCGTCCGTGTTCTCCAGGGTGTATTTTCCGATCCTGTAATGAAGCGACAATTTCTCTTTATCTGTCAGCAGTGAATAAGCAGCCTCCTGTATCCTGTCATGATTGAATATGTATATATTACCTGATATGCTGACAAAGCCCCCATCCATTGCCTCGGTTAATATCATTAATGTATCAGTTACAGATTTATACAGTAAAAAAGAGAGTGTCTCCAAATCAAACCTGTTGCCGATGCATGCGCATGTTTTTAAAACATTTTGAAGGTTTTCAGGGAGACTTTTTATCTTATTTGAAAGAAATTCGACCACATTAGTAGTAATACTCTTCCGGTTGATTTTTTCAATATCCCAGATCCAGCCGGATTTTAAGTCAATCTCAAGAAGTTTGTCATTATATAATGACTGCAAGAATTGATTTACAAAAAACGGATTCCCGCCTGTCTTTTTATATATTAACTCAGCAAGATCAGATCCATCTTCATCGGAGCATTTCAAAAAACTGATCAATAAGTCTTTAATTTCATTTACAGTCAGTTCCGAAAGGCTGATTCTTTGTATTATAACACCTGCTTTCTCTATTTCCTTTAATATCATAGTCAGGTGATGTAATTCATCGATTTCATTATCCCTGTAAGCGCCTATTATAAGTAGATGTCCTATCATAGGGCTTGTAACTATATTCCTGATCAGCTGGAGACTTGCGAAATCAGCCCAATGAAGATCATCCAGGCATAAAACTATCGGGTATTCCTTATGTGCAAGCACACTTACAAATCTCTCGAAGACCAGCTTGAACCGGTTACTTGTTTCATTACCTCCCAACTTAGGTACGTCAGGCTGTTTGCCTATTATAAGCTCAAGTTCCGGGATAATGTCCGTTATTATTTTGCCGTTAGTACCAAGCGCTTCTAAAATATTCTTTTTAAGCTCATTGATCTTTTCCTCGCTCTCAGCCAGCATCTGCTTTAATAATTTCTGAAAGGCCTGGATTATAGCGCTATAAGGCGTGCCTCTCCTGAACTGTTCGTACTTACCGGATAAAAAGTAACCCTTTTTTGCAACAACATGCTTGCTTATCTCACTTATAAGCACGGATTTACCAATGCCGGGGCCCCCGGATATAAGGGTAATCTCAGGCGAAGAATCACCTGAAATGCGATCAAAAGCTGATCCAAAATTACGGATCTCATTCTCCCTGCCGAAAAGCTTCTGAGGCATTATAAACCTGCCGGATATATCATGCTTCGCAAGCTCAAAAGGCTCTATAGCGCCATTACCATCAAGCC
>CAZVYR010000353.1:0-4282 GCA_964631555.1 uncultured Leptospirales bacterium | reverse complement strand
GAGAAAGTGAGGAGAGATACAGGAATATAGTAGAAAGCTCAAGGATATTGATATGTCATTTTAAACCAAAGAACGGCAGCATCACCTTTGTTAACAACGCCTTTTGCAGGTATTTGTCGAAGAAGAGCGATGAGTTGCTGGAACTGAATTTCTGGGAATTATTCTCTGATATTGACAGGGAGATATTGAAAGAAGATTTGAATTTACTTTACTCCAGTAAGCCTATTATAACAGAAGAACACATGCTTAATACTCCGGACGGTGAGCGCTGGCAAAGATGGATAATACAGGCACTATTCAATTCGAAGAGTAAGATATATGAATACCAGGCCATGGGCGAGGACATTACGGACTGGAAAAGATCGGAAATCGAGAGGGAGAAAGTCAAAGCGCAGCTTATGCAGGCTCAGAAAATGGAAGCTATAGGCACACTGGCCGGAGGTGTGGCGCATGACTTTAATAATTTGCTGACTGCTATTATCGGCTCTGCGAATCTCTGTATGCAAAAAATTGAAGAATCGAATCCCGATTATATTAATCTGCAGCATATCCATCACGCTGCCATCAGGGCAGCGGATTTGACGCGTCAGTTGCTTCTCTTCAGCCGCAAGCAAAAGATAGCCCCTGTTCCTGTAAACCTGAATAAGACTTTACAGAACCTGGTAAAGATGCTGAGCCGCGTGATAGGCGAAGATATCAGGATCGAGACGATACTGGAACCTGACCTGGCCATCATTCAGGCGGATGAGAGCAATATAGAACAGGTCATTTTGAACCTGGCGATTAACTCCCGTGACGCTATGCCGGGCGGGGGGAAGATTATTTTTACGACTAATAATATCCTGCTTGATGAGAATGACTGTAAGGATTTTCCAGATGTGACTCCGGGAAACTTTGTCAGTCTTTCCGTAATCGATATCGGGGCCGGTATGAATGGAGAGACCATAGAGAGAATATTCGAACCTTTTTTTACGACAAAAGAAGCTTCCAATAATACAGGCCTTGGCCTGGCTGTAGTGTTCGGTATTATCAAGCAGCATAACGGGTGTATTAATGTTAAAAGCAAACCCGGGGAAGGGACGCAATTTGACATTTATTTGCCTGCTATTTCTTTTGATCATAATATTGAGTTAATTGAAACATTCAGGGAAAAATCACTGGCAGGGAACAGGGAATGTATTCTTCTTGTTGAAGACCAGGAGGAAGTACGGAAATTTGTTTCAACTGCCCTGCGCCTGAACGGGTATATTGTTCATGAGGTTACGAACTCGAATGAATCCGTTGAACTGTTCGAGAAAGAAGGCGGGAATTTTGATCTTATATTCTGCGATGTTGTGCTTCCTGATAAAAACGGCCTCGCTCTTGTGGAAGACCTTCAAAAGATAAAATACGGGTTTAAAGTATTATTCACCAGCGGTTATACTGATCATAAATCCCAGTGGCCGCTTATTTCCGAAAAGGGGTACCACTTCCTTCCAAAACCGTTCTCCCTGAATGAATTATTAAGTGCAGTTCATAAGGCTTTAAAATCTGCTTAATAACGAAGTTTATTCTTTAGATATTTCCGGTAACCATAATTGAATGTTGCGGATCACGCTCTTACCCGGTTTCGATTATAAGACGGTTTTGAAACGGAGGGGAAACGGAGAGGAAGCGGCAAAAAACGGATTCAATCCGTTTTAGGGAACGGAGCGGAAGCGACTATAAGACGGAGAGGAATGCTTTATATGATGTACAGGGAAGAATATTTCGGCGGCAAACTATCAGTTATCTTCCCTTTTCACCATGTTGCAGCACTTTTTGCATTTAATGACCTCCTGGGGTGTGCCGTAATCAATGAATACGTTTAATGAATAACCGCATTTGCATTTATAATAAAACGATCTTACTCTATGTTCCTTCATTTAAATATTCCTTTGATTCAATTATTGAAACTAACTGAAACACTTTATATAAATACTATCGGCACTTTATTGTTTATGAATTATAAGATAAAAAGACTTGACGGGTTAGGGGTATTATATTACTATATAAATATATCTTTATATAGTAATATAATATGAACATAACCAATTACTTCAAAGCTTTGGGGGACCATACCAGGTTAAGGCTGGTATATCTGCTTTTAAATTTTGAATTAAATGTCAATGAAATTGTATCTGTGCTGGATATGATCCAGCCCAGGATATCCCGTCATTTAAAAGTGCTGCTTGACTCGGGATTAGTCACTTTCAGAAGGGACGGGCTATGGGTTTTTTATTCGGCTGTTAAAAACGGAGAAGGACGTGATTTCATTGATTCCATCAGGCAGTTCCTTGAAGATGATGAGGTATTAAGAGCCGATATCCTGCGTTGTAAAGCGGTGATCCGGGACAGGACCAAGGAGACTGCTAAATTCTTTGATTCCATTGCCGGGGACTGGAAGAAACTTAAAGAGAATATCATAGGTGATCTCGATATTAACGGCCTGATCAGCCGTTACATGGTAAAATGTGAAATGGCTGTGGACATTGGATGCGGGAACGGGGATATGATCCCTCTGCTTTTAAGGTACGCGGAAAGCGTTATCGGTGTGGACAGATCGAAGAATATGCTCGAACAGGCTAAAAAGCGGGTTCAGACGGATTCGAACAACGTCAGCCTGAGGCTTGGTGAGGCTGAACATTTGCCGGTCAGCGACAATACTGCTGATTTTGCTCTTGCCAATATGGTGCTGCATCATCTGTCGGATCCTTTTGATACAATCAGGGAAGTATACAGAATTTTAAAGACTAACGGTTCATTTATCATTCTGGATCTTTTAAAGCATGACAACGAAGTAATGCGTACTGAGCACGGTGACAGATGGCTTGGTTTTAATGAGGATGTATTGATTAAATGGTTAACGGGATCAAAGTTTACTATTAAAGAGCAGGCTGTATTCGGCATAAAAAATAATTTAATGCTTATTTTTTTATTATGCGAAAAGCAATGAACATAGGGATTTGAATAATAATAATTTTTATATATTTTAACTAAAGGAGAAAAGACATGTTAGAACTTGATAAAAAGCTCAGGTATAAGGTTGCCGATATTTCCATCGCGGACTGGGGCAGGAAGGAGATGGAACTCGCGGAAAACGAAATGCCGGGCTTAATGGCAGTCAGGAAAAAATACGGCCCGAAAAAGCCTTTAAAGGGTTTAAAGATCATGGGCAGCCTGCATATGACAATACAGACTGCAATGCTGATCGAAACTCTAAAGGAACTCGGTGCTGATATACGCTGGGCGTCGTGCAATATTTATTCAACCCAGGACCATGCTGCTGCCGCAATAGCAAAGAATAATTCTGCTGCTGTTTTCGCGTGGAAAGCTGAAACGCTTGAAGAATACTGGTGGTGCACAGAGCAGGCTCTCACATGGCCCGATGGTTCCGGACCGGATATGATCGTTGATGACGGCGGTGACGCAACGCTTTTTGTTCACCAGGGAGTAAAAGCAGAAGCGGATAAATCGCTTCTTCAGAAGAAATATGATAATAAGGAATTTCAGCTTATTATTGACAGGTTAAAAAACAGCGTAAAAAATGACCCCCAGAAATGGACAAGAATTGCATCAAAGATCAGGGGTGTATCCGAGGAAACCACGACAGGCGTACACAGGCTGTACCAGTTGATGGAAAGGGGCGAGCTTCTTTTTCCGGCAATAAACGTAAACGACTCTGTTACCAAATCCAAGTTCGACAATTTATACGGCTGCCGCGAGTCTCTTGCAGACGGGATCAAGCGCGCGACTGATATTATGATTGCAGGCAAGATTGTTGTTGTATGCGGATACGGAGACGTGGGGAAAGGCTGTGCTCAATCGATGAGCGGATTCGGCGCCAGGGTGCTGGTAACCGAGATTGACCCTATATGCGCGCTGCAGGCTTCCATGGAAGGCTATGAAGTAACTACATTGGACCAGGCAGTATCTATGGGAGATGTGTTTGTAACTGCTACGGGCTGCTGTAAAGTAATAACAGGCAAGCATATGGAAAAGATGAAAAACGAAGCCATTGTATGTAATATCGGCCATTTTGACGATGAGATTGAAATGTCGTACCTTGAGAATAATAAAAAATTTAAGAAAATAAATATTAAACCCCAGGTGGATAAATGGATACTGAAACCAGGCAGATCGATCATTGTTCTGGCTGAGGGAAGACTTGTAAATTTAGGATGCGCGACCGGTCATCCAAGTTTTGTTATGAGCAATAGCTTCACTAACCAGTGCCTCGCGCAGATGAAGCTGGCCCTGGAAG
>CAZVYR010000352.1:0-4339 GCA_964631555.1 uncultured Leptospirales bacterium | reverse complement strand
GAAATTCCTTGTCGGGTAAGTTCCGACCTGCACGAATGGTGTAACGACTTGGACACTGTCTCAACGAGGGACTCGGTGAAATTGTAATGTTTGTGAAGATGCGGACTACCTGCAGTAGGACGGAAAGACCCCGTGCACCTTTACTGTAACCTGACACTGTATTTTGGTCTAGTATGTGTAGGATAGGTGGGAGACTTTGAAGCTGGGACGCTAGTTTCGGTGGAGTCAACCTTGAAATACCACCCTTATTATATTGAAGTACTAACCGGTTCCTGTTGATCCAGGATCGGGACAATGTCTGGCGGGCAGTTTGACTGGGGCGGTCGCCTCCTAAAAAGTAACGGAGGCGCCCAAAGGTTCCCTCAGCACGGACGGAAATCGTGCATAGAGTGTAAACGCATAAGGGAGCTTGACTGCGAGACCAACAAGTCGAGCAGGTACGAAAGTAGGGGTTAGTGATCCGGTGGTTTTGCGTGGAAAAGCCATCGCTCAACGGATAAAAGGTACGCCGGGGATAACAGGCTTATAGCGCCCAAGAGTTCATATCGACGGCGCTGTTTGGCACCTCGATGTCGGCTCTTCGCATCCTGGGGCTGGAGAAGGTCCCAAGGGTTCGGCTGTTCGCCGATTAAAGCGGAACGCGAGCTGGGTTCAGAACGTCGTGAGACAGTTCGGTCCCTATCCACTGCAGGCGTTGGAAATTTGAGGAGATCTGTCCTTAGTACGAGAGGACCGGGATGGACGAACCTCTGGTGTACCAGTTGTCGCGCCAGCGGCATTGCTGGGTAGCTATGTTCGGAAAGGATAACCGCTGAAAGCATCTAAGCGGGAAGCCTACTCCAAGATTAGATTTCCCTTGGCCATCAGGCCACTGAAGACTCCTCGGAGATTACGAGGTTGATAGGCTGGAGGTGTAAGCGCAGTAATGTGTTAAGCTGACCAGTACTAATCAGTCGTGTGGCTTGACCATATTATAAAAAGCCCGAGCTAGTAATAGTTCGGGCTTTTTTAATTAATGACTAAATTGATTATTTAGAATTGACATCATGATAATCTGTTACATATTTAACTTATTGTTTTTAAGTTAATTATTATCAAAAAATCAGGGAAAATCAGAATATTATGGGATTTAATTGCGGTATCATTGGTCTTCCAAACGTAGGAAAATCCACTATTTTTAATGCACTTTCCGGTGCCGGTGCTCAGATGGCTAATTACCCTTTCTGTACGATTGAGCCGAATAAAAGTATTGTGATCGTCCCGGATGAGAGACTTACGAATATAGGAAAATATTTGCATAAAGAAAATCCAATTCCCACAAGGATCGAGTTTGTTGATGTCGCAGGACTTGTAAAAGGTGCGTCCATGGGTGAAGGATTAGGTAACAAATTCCTGGATAATATTCGTAATGTTGATGCTCTTATTCATTGTGTAAGATGCTTTTCGTCCGAAGATGTTGTTCATATAACAGGTGAAACAAATCCGGTTCGTGATATTGAGATAATCAATACAGAGCTTTGTATAGCGGATATGGAACTATTAACCAGGGCTAAAGATAAAATTTTAAAGTTAGCTTCATCAGGAGATAAAGAAGCAAAAGCCAGGCTGGAAAAGACGGAAAGATTTATTAAGCATCTTAATGCGGGTAACTTGCTCAATAAACTTGAGATGTATAATGATGACGCTTTTTTAGCAAGGGAATACGGTTTAATAACATCCAAGCCTGTTTTATATCTGGCAAATACAGATGAAAACAATATTGACAGCGAAAATGTAAAATCTATGGAAGCTTATGCTGATGACTCAGGTTCGGGTTTTCTTACTATTGTGGGTAAACTCGAAGAGGAAATATCGGAACTCCCTGATAATGAAAGACAGGAATACCTCTACGGTCTTGGACTTGGAGAGTCAGGTCTTAACAGATTGATTAAAGCATCCTACCGTTTGCTGGATTTAATAACCTATTATACAGCAGCTACCGACTTACAAGACTGGACAATAAAACAGGGAACAAGCGCTTTACATGCTGCCGGAAAGATACATTCTGATTTTCAGAAAGGATTCATCAGGGCGGAAGTATATAAGTATGACGATCTGATGCAGGCAGGTTCCGAACATGCAGTAAAGGAAATGGGAAAATTAAGATCAGAAGGCAAAGGATATATAATACAGGAAGCTGATATAGTACATTATCTTTTTAATGTATAGATTCCAAATATTGTAGTCTTGACATTATTCAAATAAACACAGCTCTTATTCATAAGTCAGGAAAATAAAAGCGGAGTTTAAATCATGAAAAATAATCTTTTGCAGAAAATTCAGTTTTTCACAGACAGAATGCAACTTTCAGGTATTATTATAGCATTGCTTTCATTTATCCTGATAGGGACGTTAAGCTATTTTGAGGTATACGATACATTTGAAATGCGGCTTTATGATGTCAGATTCCGTTTAAAGCCGTCTATCCCGGAATGGGACCAGCTTGTATTCCTGAACGTAGATGACATCGTGCTTAATAATATTGGCGAATATCCCTGGCCGAGACGCGTTAACGCAGATGTTCTTACTACGCTTAAAGAAGTTGGAGCCAGGCAGGTTACTTTTGATATGGAATATCCGAATCCTTCCCCGGAGCATGTAAACAGGGGATATTTAAATAAACTTAAGCAAAAAGCGGATGCCAGTAAGAAAATAACAGAAGATGAACTTGACGAAATAGTTATTAATAATGATTTAATTTTTGCAAAAAGCATAGCCGTATTCGGCAATGTTATACTTCCGTATCATTTCCCAAAGGATATTATTAAATTGTATGACCTGACTGATTCTTACAGGGAAGAAATCAAGAAATCCAGGAAAAGATTTGAAATGATTGCCTCTGTCCCTGTGCCCAAAAAACGTACTGGTGAATTTTCCTCATTGATAAATCACGAGCTTGTTGATATTGCCGTACCTATTCCGGAATTGATCAATGCTGCGGAAGATTTTGGTTATACAGATAGTGAATTTGATTCTGACGGTGTATTGCGCAAGAATAACCTTGTTCGTGTTTTTAACGGCAGGATATATTTTCAAATGGCACTTGTTATGCTTATGGATATTTGTGGAGTTAAAAAAGAGAATGTAGAAATAAATCCCGGTAAAAACATCATTTTAAAGAATGCGGTACATCCGATTACTTTTGAAAAAAAAGATATTGTAATTCCGATCGATGAGAAAGGCAGGTTATATATCAACTGGGCCGGTACAGGTTCGTATAAATCCTCATTTACTCATATACCATTTGATTCATTGCTTGAATACCAGTTGGTTAAAGATGAGATACATGATTTTTTTGATGAGCAGGAGATTGCAAAAGGTACAAACGAACGAAGCACGCTTTATGGAGAATTGTCAAACACTTATAAAATATATAATTCCCTGAGATCGGGCGAAAAGAAGAGAGAAGCCTGGCAAAAGATTTCGGAGATAAATAAAAAAATAAAAACAATAGAAAAGGGATATGTAACTGTAATTGAAAACGATATAAAAAGCATTGAAACTGAGCTTGAGAAAAAGAAGGATGCTGAACTGGAGAATATCCTGGAACAATACAGAAATTATCTTAAAGGTGCAAATATTGTTATCAAAGTGGAATCACTCAGGGATAAAGTTTGTATTGCCGGGCTTGTCGCTACTGGTACACAGGATATTGGTGCGACACCAATAAATAATGAATACTGGATGGTTGGTACATATCCTAATATAGTTAACACTATTGTAAATAGCGCATATATAATTAAAGTCAATAAAGCCATAAATTTGATTATAATGTTTATTCTGGCTATGTTAATGGGAATAATAATTAACAGGCTTAACGCCAGGATAGCTTTAATTGGCATTATAACTGCCTTATTGCTGATCAATATAATAAATATCGGGCTGTTCGCATTCTTTAATATATGGATTGAACAGTTAGGTACAAATCTGGCGGTTTTCCTTCCTTCGATGATTATTGCCGGGATCAAATTGATGAAAGAAGAGAGTCAGAAGAGATATATAAAAAGTGCGTTTTCCCGCTACCTGGCTCCGGGAGTTATTGACAGGATCATCGAAAGTCCTGATGCCCTCGAACTCGGGGGAGAGGAGAGGGAAATCACAATATTCTTTTCCGATGTGGCAAAATTTTCCACAATTTCCGAAAAGCTGGCACCGCCTCAGCTCGTCTCTCTATTAAATGAGTATCTTTCAGAGATGACGGATATTATTCTCGGGCATGGAGGTACTGTTGATAAATATGAAGGTGATGCAATAATGGCTTTCTACGGAGCTCCGCATCCGTTTGAGGATCATGCATTAA
>CAZVYR010000351.1:0-4357 GCA_964631555.1 uncultured Leptospirales bacterium | reverse complement strand
GCAGCGCCTCTGTATTTTGGGAGCAGGGATGGATGAAGGTTGATGGTCCGCAGGGGGGGGATATTAAATACTCCGGGTGGTATTATTTTTCCGTATGCAACCACTACATAGGCGTCTGAATTAAATTTAGATATTTTATCGATGAAAGCTGTGTCAAGCAGATTGGCGGGCTGAAACACAGGAATGTTGTTTTTAAGAGCTGCGTTCTTAACCGGGCTTGCGCTTGGTGTTCCGTGTCTTCCTCTTGGTTTATCTTCACCAGTGACTGCAAATTCCACTGTATGAGATTGTAAAATTTTATTTAAATTATATTCAGCAATTTCCGGTGTGCCGAAAAAACCTATTTTCATGATTGCTTGTTTAATTTTTTAATTTTTTTCAGTTCAGGCCGCAGTCCTCTGCGGATATGATCTTCAAGGTGGTCGATAAATACGATACCATTAAGATGATCTATTTCGTGCTGCAGTACTCTTGCAAGAATACCATCTGCGTCTATTTGTATCTCTTTCTCATCCGGTGTTATCCCTTTTACTGTAATGGATGACGGCCTTATTACTTCTTGGGATATGCCGGGAAGGGAAAGACATCCCTCTTCATACGGTGCGACTTGATCCGATCTTCCTATGATTTCCGGATTTATCAGGACAATCTGAGGGCCTTTATAGACTTCCACATCTATTGTAATTATTTTTTTTGAAACATCGACCTGCGGCCCTGCCAGACCTATTCCCCTCTCTTTGTACATAATATTATACATAACGTCTATCAGGTCGATTATTTCCTGGTTAATATTTTTAATTTCATCGGCAGTTTTTCTGAGAGTCTCGTTTCCATAATATACAAGTTTATGATTCATCTTATATCCCTGACCAATAAATCCTGTAATTTCTCCGGATTTATTATTTTTTTAATATATACTTTAATATATGCTATAATTCAATCGATTATTTATAGTAACAATAAATTTCCCGAAATCAGAGTCAAGTTTTTTAATATGAATTAATGAATCCTGAATAAACAAATATATATATAAAGCAGGTTTTTGATAGTTTATTTTTTACAAGAAGTTAAACAATCTTAACGTCTCTCAAAGATACAATGATAAATAGTAACTGATTTCTGTTATAAAAGAGTTACAATTTATAAAGTCAATTGTATTAATTAATACTTGCAAATAACAGGCTTTTATTAATTTATGGGCTATTTACTTTGTTTTTAATTTTGAATATTCAAGATTCCCTGATTTGAATAACCGGGAAATATAATGTTTTTAATTATGAGAAAATTCATCCTTCTTACATTATTTTTGCTTTTTTATATCCTGATTTTCGCGGATATTTCCTATTCACAAAAATCCGGCAAAGGAACCGGTACAGTTGAAATAAACGCTGATTCGAAAGTGCCATATATATTTAATATATTAAAGAATGATCTGAAAGATGACAACTGGCATGTAAGAGTCGATGGAGATGAATTAACAGCATTCAGGTTCGGGAATGGTATTGATGAATTGAAAATCCGGATTGAATATTTGCCTGATGATATGTTTTATATTTATAAGATCACAGTTGTTACAGACAAGGTCTATAACAAGGAAGTAAAAATTAATAAAAGCCGGGCTTATGATAATTTATATTTAAAAGATGAAATTCTTTCTTTTGTTTATTCCAGGATCAATAGCGGCTTTAACGGAAATATTAAAAGCACTGCTAATACAAAGAAAGTTTACTTCAGCAGTATATCCGCAGGCTATAACAGGACTCATGACAATTACCGGTTTTATCCGGAATACGGGCAGGGCAGTTTTCTCATGTCCGGGACCTTGGTTTATGATCCGGCTATTAATGTTAATTCCAGTGAGATCGATTTAAAGCCGGTTGATTATCTTTCGGTTGAATTTTATTTTTGTTTTGATTCGCGGGTAAGAGAGAATTATTTCAATATTGATCTTATGATCTTTGGGAAGAATAAATTCGAATCATCGGATTCCGCTGCTTCAAGAAGGGCGCTCTATGGGTTTTTTAACGGTTTTGAATATTTCAGGCCCGGATGGAATAATTGGGATGTTCAATGGAACAGGAAAATTTATAAGAAGCAGCCTCATGTACAATACGCAATCTGGAGAGCTGCTCAATGGAAAATGATAAATACATATACTGTAAATAATAAAAATTTTATATCTTATTTCTCAGCCGGATTAGGCCCTTCAATCAATTCATCGTTGACTGCTACAGATGTAACACCGGAAGAAGAAGATGATTTAAGTCATATTTTTAAATCTATAAAATACAGGAAGCAAAATTATTATTACGGTATATCAATGCCTTTGAGTGCTGGAATCGTGGCCGATAGAATTAATGATTTTAAATTCGGGGCTGGTTATAATTTATATATCTTTGCTCCTGTTGAGCATGAAAAGGCTATTGATGTGCTGAATATTGTTAAACTGTCAGCAGGTTATTATTTTACAGATAACTTTCTGCTGGACTTACATTATGAATACTGGAATATATACAGTATGGTCAGGGATACAGAGGCAGCTCATTGGTGGAACAGGATAATGATAGAGTGTAAATTTCTATATTGATTTATTAGCAACCCATCCCATCCGAAGGACGCAACCGCTCAAGGAGCGGTCCCGCTCTCTGAGCGGTTCCGCTCAGAGAGCGGGGGTAAATCCTGAAGAAACAAAAAAAAGTAAAAAAAAGTAGTAAGATAGAAAGTCTAATAATTGTTTCTCAGAAGTCATCTAATCCGCCCGCAGGGCGGATAAACCATGTAAAAGAAACTTAGATACCAAAAATATGTACTTTGAAATTCAAGTTTCTTAGAAGGATAATATATTGTAATATGAAAATTTTAAAAAAAATACGCATAGGTTCTTTTGTAATTTTATTTTCATTTGCTGGTCTGAAGACTGTTGCGCATTCTGAAAGTAAAAACAATAATGTAACCGATATTAGTCTGTACGATATTCAGGTTAATTTCCCGATTCTCAGGGACCTATATAAATCGGGTTATTTCAGCATTGATAAATATAATATTAATTTAATGAATGACGGAGAAAATGAGCTTAATTTAAATTTGAAAGGAATAGAGCTGGTCAGTAATATAAAAAATGATAACGGGAGGGATGATGCTATATTCAATCTCTATACTAAAAATTCTTACCAGACTATAAAATTTACCTGGGATGTTCCTTTAGAAGACGCAGAGGATATTTTTTATCATAAGCCTGTTGATAAGTTACTGGACCTTGCAATTGAAGCCAAAGAAAAAGATATTAACGAACTGATCTGTGAAGATGTTTCGCGCGGATTTATTCAAATAGTCAGCCAGGTTACTAACGGGGGTAATGAAGAGACTGAAAAGACTGAAAAGAATGATACAGATACTTATGATATAAAAATTAGTTCCGGACCGTCTTCACGGCACAGGTTTTTCAGGACCCTGGGTGAGCTTGTATTTTTAAATAGTTTTGGAGTTGTCAATTACTGGATAAATAAACATGAAAATATGGAAGACTGGGAATACAAGCCGGATAGAGAAGGTTTTGAAAAGAAAATTACAGACGGGTGGTCACTCGATACCAATGCTTTCAGAACCAATACGATCTATCATATCTATTCAGGTGCTGTATATTACCAGGCAGGAAGAAGCAATGAATATGGATTTTTAGCTTCAGTTGCCTGGGCATTTACCGGAAGTCTTATCTGGGAATACATTGGGGAGTTCCGCGAGCAGGTTTCCACAAACGATATGATATTTACAACCATGGGCGGAGCGGTCTGTGGTGAAGCTCTGAGGCAAGCCAGCCTGTACTTTGAGGATGTGCTTCCCGCGGGCTTTTTCAGATATTTCGTAATAACTTTACTTGATCCTATGAGGATTATTAACAGGGCAATAGACAGGTATTGTTTTAACGATATAGAAGTAAGAATGACTATCATTAACCCGGTGCAGGCTATGATCTTTAAACCGGAAGGGAGATCGGGCAATATTACTGGCGCAGGGATCTCTTTAAGATGGTAGGGTTTCGGTGTAGCAGTTTTATGGATCGGAGAGATACGAGTGTGAAACGGAGTGGATGCAAATTAGGAGCAAAGCTGAAACGGAGAGGAAGCGGATAAGAAACGTAGCGGATACGACTTTGAAACGGAGAGGAACCGAATATGGAACGGAGCTGGAACGGAGGGGAACCGACTCAATATGGATTTGTCCAGTATTATGGAAAAGAGTGGAAGCGTTATTGCAACGGAATTGCAACACCCCGGGAATGCAGGTGTAACACCTTGAAAATGCAGGTGTAACACCTTGAAAATGTCGGTGTGTGGGATTTGATATCAACATGAGATGA
>CAZVYR010000350.1:0-4377 GCA_964631555.1 uncultured Leptospirales bacterium | reverse complement strand
ATAAATATTTTACTGATCAATATAAAGAGCAGTATGGAAAGACATATGAAGATGACTTTGAAAATATTTATTCGCTCTCCTGTGACAGGATCAAAAAAATCGTAAAATTATTATCTAATAATAAATCCTTAAGTGATATACGATTGCTGGATATCGGTTCGGCAATGGGTTTTTTTTTAAAGGCAGCGTATGACTCCGGAATTAAGGATATTCTCGGGATTGAGATTTCAAGATATGCAGCTGGTTATTGTAGCAGGAGATTCGAGATAGATGTTTTAAATATTTCGTTTGAGGAGATAGAATTAAATGATAAATTTAATATAATAACCGCCTGGTATTTTATCGAACATTGTTTAGATCCACTAACAATAATCAATAAAATATTTAATTCTCTGTATAATGGAGGTATTTTTGCATTTTCGACTCCTTCATTTTTTGGTCCTCAATATATATTCAGCCGTAATGAATGGTTTAAGACTCATCCACTGGATCACAGAGCTGACTTTTCCCCTAAAAGCATAAAAAAAGTATTAAAACGATTGGGGTTTTCCAAAGTAATTATTTATCCAGGCGGTATTCATCCTGAGAGAATGCTTTCTGAGATATCGTTTTTTTATAAACCATTCAAAGCAGTATATTCGGTTCTCTCTACACTTTATTCATTTTCAGACACTATGGAAATCTATGCTATAAAGTAGTCTACTCTATAATCCGGTTTTATTAGAAAAAATACGAATTAATTCCAGATTGAAATATTTATTTTAAAATAGTATTGACAGCATAATAATCAGAATATAACTTAAAAAGTTCTAAAAATTTTGGAATATACTAAATTATGTTTTAATAGTCGGAAAGATAGTTAATAGTTTTTTAATATAGAGTTTGATTTGCGGCTCTTTTTAAAGAAGAAATAACTGATTTTCTTGTTTTTTCAAAAAAAGTGCTTTATTCTTAAACCATATTATAAAATATGGCTTATTTTTATAGTAGAGTAAAGTGAGTTAAGTTAAATTTTGTCTGGGACAATTTTTAGAGAGCAAGCACTTATCTAATAAAAAATGAAAATCAACATATCTGAATGAATTGGAGAAAACAGTAGAATATTCATAAAATATATATAGAATGTGTATTAAGTAGAACGAATATATTTAAATTGGGCATTATTTATACGAAGAGGATAGCTAGATGAAAAGAACATTTCAACCAAGCAACATTAAACGGAACCGTAAACACGGTTTCAGGACAAGGATGAGCACTTCCGAAGGAAGACAAGTCTTAAAAAGAAGAAGGAGAAAAGGAAGATATAAATTAACTGTTTCGGATGAAAAAGTTAAGATATAATTAATGAAAAGATATCAATCCTTGAAGGGAAAAAAGGAATTTAAAGAGGTTCTAAACAAAGGAAGAAGGTTTTACAGGAGTGAAGTACAACTTATTGCCTTAAAATTAAACGGTAATGGATATGATTCAAATCTCGGGAAAAAAAATAATACAATGATGAATGATATCAGGATTGCAATTCAAATTGGTAAGAAATACGGCAATGCCGTTACAAGAAACCGGGCCAAGAGGCGCATACGGGCGATATGTTGCGAGCTTTTACAAAGGGTGGAAGATGATTTTATAATTGTTATGCGACCCGGATTTATTTTTAAGTCACTTAATTATTTACAATCAAAGGAAATTATTGCTTCATTATTAGCAGACGCTGGAGTCCTAAAATTTTAAGGTCATGAAAATTTTTAATCCAATTTTATTTTTACTTATAGGAGCAATTAAGATATATAAATTATTAATATCTCCCTTATTGCCTTCTTCATGCAGATTTTACCCATCATGTTCTTCTTATGCAATTACTGCATTAAAAAAACATGGGATTGCGAAGGGTATGTTTTTAGCATTTAAAAGATTATTGAGATGTCATCCCTTCTGTAACGGCGGGTATGATCCTGTACCGTAATTGTAGAGAAAGACTCGTCAAAAATACTCCTTAAGATTTGTTCCGTTTCCACTGTTGGAAGCCTGTTCTCTATCAAACCATTTCCTCTTCAAGTGCATTTGATATACTCATCACTATACTATTTATTCATTATCAATTTTATGTTGGTTTTAGTATTTTAACTATTTTTCAAGGAAAACAAAATGGAATCGAAAAGATTGATCTTAGCAATAGTACTATCAATGGCTGTATGGTTTCTTTGGATGACTTTTTTTAGTCCCAAGACGCCTGTCCCACCTGTAAAGGAAGATACAGGCATTATAACCAATGAAAATGCTGATAAAAATATTGTTAAGCAAGATATAGTTGAACAATCAGACCTTCAAAAACCGATAAGTTCAATAAAAATTCAACCGGCAAATATAAAAGAGGCTACTTATTCTATTAATACTGATAAGTACAGGGTAACTTTTTCAAACAAGGGTGCTGTAATCAAAAGTTTGATATACAAAGACAGGGATGTTGAGCTTGTTATTCCGTATGCTGAAAAGAATGTAAAAGGGGTCATGGATTTTGCAGTATATTTTAGTGAGAGCGAGTTTTTAAAAGGAAATTCCTTGCAGGATACTATTTGGAATTATTCAACAATGACACAGGATGTTGTTCGATTCTCCACAAATCTTTCACTAAACGGAAAACTTCAACTTCAAAAAACTTACAGGTTAAATAAGGAAGGCTATTATTTTCAGATAGAGTATAGTTTTATTAATACAGGCAACAAATCAATTACATTTCCTAATAATTCAATTATATTTTCATCGGCTGATTTTTTAGGGCCTGATATGGATTTTGATAATAGATATAATCAATTAAGTCAGATTTATTATTTAAACGATAGTTTTAAAAAAGTCCAGAAAGGAAGCGGTTTTTTTTCCAAGGCAGGAATTATAAAGAAAGAGAGCGGGGATGTGAAATGGTCAGGAATCATGGGTAGGTATTTTCTGTTGATTATGCTTGCCGATGGTTCAGACGGAACCAGCGTTCTGTGTGATAACAGGCAGGACTATGGCTATAGATCCGGTATGTTAATACCTGCGAATATTATACAGCCTGGTGAAAAGTTTGTAAAATCATTTAAGATATATGCAGGTGAAAAGGATAAAGAAAAATTAACTGCTGTTGACCCTTCATTGAGGGACGCTGCGGACGTCAGCAAATGGATAGAACCAATAAGGGATTTACTGCTCTGGTGTCTGAAAAAAATAAACCTGCTTTTCGGTAACTTTGGCTGGTCACTTGTTGTGTTTTCCATTCTTACAAAGATAATATTACTGCCTCTGACTCAGAAATCAACTGAGTCAATGAAAAGAATGCAGGCTCTTACACCAAAAATGAATGAGCTTAAGGAAAAATATAAGGGGAAACCGGATGTTCTTAATAAAGAAATGATGAAATTGTATAAGTCTAATAAGGTAAATCCTATGGGAGGCTGCCTACCTTTAATACTTCAGATGCCTTTTTTCTTTGCTTTATGGAGCGCACTTATTAATTCAATCGATTTATGGCAGGCCCCTTTTATTTTCTGGATTCATGATCTTTCCCTGCCTGATACTGTCTATAAGATTTCTGGTTTTAACATTAACATTTTACCTATTATTATGACTGCAGTTTCATTTCTTCAACAGAAACTGACTACAGGAGGAGCAGCAGGTCAGCAGCAAAAAATGATGATGTTTATGCCGTTGATTTTCGTTGTTATTTTCTGGAATATGCCTTCTGGTTTGGTGTTGTACTGGACCCTCCAGAATGCAATGCAGGTATTACATCAGTTATATACGAACAGAAAGGTAGAGAAAGAAGCCTAAAGGAGTAATGAGGAATATATATTAATTATATTTAGTAATTTTTAATTTTAAATTCACTAAAAAATCAAGGAGGGTAAAAATATTATAATATATAAAAAGCATTATATTTCATTTTTTTATAACTAGGAGGGTAAATATGAATGTATTAGAAGTTGAAGGTAAGACAATCGATGATGCTACGAAAAAAGCTTTAGTTGAACTGGGTATTAAAGATACCTCCAAAGTAAAAATAGAGGTGATTGATGAAGGTAAAAGCGGAATTTTTGGATTTGGTGTTTCAAGACAGGCAAAAATAAGGATCTTTTATAATGAAACTGATACGGATACAGTTAGTTTTGCAAAAGAAATATTATTTAATATACTGAACAGAATGGGAATAGAAGTTGGCATAAAAGATATAAAAGAAGGATCGAATAGAATTTACATAGAAATCGAAAGCGTGCAATCAGGTTTGATAATCGGGAAACAAGGGAAAACTTTAGAAGCATTACAATTTCTGCTGAACCTGATTGTTGCAAATAAAACAGGTAGTGATAAAAAGATCATTCTTGATATTGAAGATTATCGAGAGAA
>CAZVYR010000349.1:0-4382 GCA_964631555.1 uncultured Leptospirales bacterium | reverse complement strand
GAGTTCAATATATCGATTCTGGATGGCCCTGACGGGCCTGAGATTCTGCCGCATGCGGAGATATTATTCACTGGTTATCCTGAAGGGAAGCCGCATATTGTTCACTATAATGCGAAATGGGATGCAGGGTCGTTTGAGTACAGAAATACAGCGCGTAATTATGATTTTAATAAAAGCGATAATATTCTGCTTGAAGAGCTTGATCGGTTATCTCTTCTGTGCTGGGATGTTTTCGGGCTGCGGGGATACGCGCGGGTCGACTTTCGCGTGGACGAGAAGGGCAAACCATGGGTACTGGAAGTGAATACGAATCCATGTCTTTCGCCTGACGCGGGTTTCGTGGCTGCAGCAGACAGGAAAGGCTTGACCTTCGACCAGGTGATTGCCCGTATTCTCGGAATATAGGTATCCCGGAGGTTATATGTTCAGAATAAGAAGGATTTTCGATGATACCCTGGAAAGAGATAAAAAAGCTATTGTCCAGGTGCAGAACATCCTGCGCAGCCAGTTCAACGGATTAAAGCCTGAGGAAATCGACAGTCTTCCGCGCATGCTGAAAAATCCATTGAAGTACCGCTTTCGTACTATACTGTTTGTCTCGGATGATTACAGCGCTAATGTGAAGGGATTCGCGCTTATAAATCATGAGCCTGTTATGAAATTCTGTTTCCTTGATTATCTCTCCGTTCATCCGAAGATATCCAGCAGGGGAATAGGAGGGGCGCTTTACGAAAGAGTAAGGGAGGAAACCGAGCAGTTAGGGTATATTGGTTTATTTTTCGAGTGTCTTCCGGATGATCCGTCTCTCTGCGCCGACCCGGATACGCTTAAGCAGAATAAAGAAAGGCTGAGTTTCTATGAACATTTCGGTGCGTACCCGATTATCAATACACGTTACGAGACACCTTTTAGTACTGGTGATGATTGCCCTCCCTTTCTCGTGTTTGACCCGCTGGGCAGGGATATTCGCCTGTCAAGGGATACTGCCCGTGGTATTGTTCAGGTTATACTCGAACGCAAGTACGGTGCGTCATGCCCGCCGGGATATGTTAAAATGGTGACTGACAGCTTTCAGGATGATCCTGTCAGGTTCCGCCGGCCGAGATATGTAAAGAAGGAGTCAGGCTTTCAGGTACACTTTGTTCCGTCCCTTGAAAAGAGGATTGCTCTTGTTATCAATGATAAGCATGAGATACATCATATCAGGGACAGGGGATATGTAGAAGCACCTGCGCGTATTCCGCATATACTCGCAGGCATTGAAAAGCTCGGCATATTCGATAAGATAGCTCCAAGGGAATATTCGGAGAAATATTTAAGGGCCGTTCACAAGAACGATTTTGTTAATTATCTTAAAAAGATGTGCAATCTGCTCGAACCCGGGAAATCTGTTTATCCGTATGTATTCCCGATACGGAACGCGGCAAGGCCTCCTGTGGAAATGCCTGTGCGGGCGGGCTATTACTGTATTGATACATTTACGCCGTTAAACAAGAATGCTTTTATTGCGGCAAAAAGATCGGTAGACTGTGCCCTTACAGCAGCACAGAAGATTCTTGAGGGATATCATATGGCATACGCCCTTGTGCGCCCCCCGGGCCATCATGCTGAGAAGAAGGTCTTTGGCGGATTTTGTTATTTTAATTCGACTGCTGTTGCCGCGAATTTTCTGAGCGGGCATAGCAAGGTTGCTGTGCTCGATATTGATTATCATCACGGCAATGGTACACAGAATATTTTTTACGGTAGAAAGGACGTGCTTACAGTATCCATACACGGGCATCCGAGATTTGCTTATCCTTATTTTTCAGGATTCAGGGATGAGAAAGGCAAAGAGGAAGGGCTGGGTTTTAATATTAACTATCCGCTTGAAGAGAAGGTCGACGGGAAGGCCTACCTGCTGGTGCTGGAAAATGCTATCAATAAGATAAAAAGGTTCAAACCGGACTTCCTTGTGGTAGCTCTCGGATATGATACTTCAAAAGGGGATCCGACAGGGACGTGGACTCTTCGGCCTGAGGATTTTGAAAATAACGGAAAACTGATTGGGAATATTGGCCTGCCTACTCTTGTGGTGCAGGAAGGAGGGTATAAAATACCGAAGTTGTCCATAAACGCTATGTCCTTTTTCAATGGTCTGTGGGCAGGTTTTCTGGAGTCATTAAGAAATCTGTAAACAGGTCAATTATTCTTTAGTTATTAAATCTTATCTGTATGAGTATTATTTAAAGTATATGCGTAATTTGTTTTTAAAAAAGCAGGCAGCAAAGTTTGATTGTCCGGATATTAGTCTGAGGGAACAGCCTGTTAAAGAGGACTGCGAAAAGGTATACAGGCTTCTTTCAGACACGGGTTTTTTTTCGGAAGAAGAGATTGATACTGCAATTGAATTGATTGAAGAAAAGATATCGCTCGGAGAGGGCTCTTCATACCGGTTTTTATTTGCCGGAGAAAAGGATACCTTTTTAGGATATTCCTGTTACGGGCTTATCCCGCTTACTAAAGCGAGCTATGATTTGTACTGGATTGCCGTGGATACGGGCAAGCAGGGCCGCGGGATAGGCCGGTTTTTACTGAGCAGGACTGAGGCTTTGATAAAAGCATCCGGCGGATGCGGCATCTATGTTGACACTTCGTCAAGAGAGCAATATCTTCCTACCAGGAAATTTTATTTATCCAGCGGTTACAGGAAGGCTTCTTATTACAGGGATTTTTATTCGCCGGGCGACGGGAAGATCGTTTTTTATAAGAAGCTGAGTTAAGTTTACATTATGAAGATTATTTTGACTACTGTAGGAATGCTTATCATTTCAAATGTCTTTATGACATTCGCCTGGTACGGGCATTTAAAAAGTCTGAAGCAAAAGTCTCTCATTATTGCTATTGTCGCAAGCTGGATGATCGCGTTTTTTGAGTATATGGTGCAGGTTCCTGCAAACAGGATAGGCCATACTGTTTTGAATGTGGGGCAGTTAAAAATTGTCCAGGAAATAATCACTCTATCCGTACTTATTCCTTTCTCTATTCTCTTCCTGAAGGAAAAGATCACGCTTAATTATATCATTGCATCTGTACTGATGTGCTGTTCAGCGTATTTTATTTTTAAGCGCTAAGATTGAGCCCGGTTTTTCACATGCATATTAAATAACAGGAAGCCGGGCAGGCTGAATAATCGTTATCCGATATATATTTTGGTCTCCTCAGTTATAATTTAATTATAAAGAAAAAAGTATTGATTTATAAACAGACAAAAATATACCTCATAAATTATAAATCCTGAAGAAATAATAAAAAACAGTTAAGCCGGCTATCCGGAAATTTATTTTTCAGAAGCTGAATGTTCACCTAAATTAAAAAATTCCAGGGGTTAAAGTGAAGATAAAAAGAATTGGAGTCAGTGTCATTATGGCTGCGCTGGTTTTTAGCTGCGCCTCGGATCAGCCTGTTTCACATGAAAAGAATAATACGAGATATTATTCCGAGTTTGGTTTCGACCAGTATGGGATTCCTGTGCTTAGCCTGGAAATTGAGCAGTCCGCGGTTGCTGATGCCTCTTATTTTTATCTTGTGACTTTTACGGATAAGAAACCTGAAGATATTTATGTAATTCAAAAGACCGCCCAGAATGGTGATTACTTAAAGCCGCTTAAAATTATTTATGAATGGACAGGAAAAGGTTTTAAATATGGGTATGAACATTCAAAAGGTATTATAGAGACCAGCGCCGGGATCGGGAAAAACCTGGCTGAGCCGGTTCATGATGCGAATTTAAGAGTGCCGCTTATTATGGTTACCGCTGTGCCTGGATACCTGGTCGGGACAACTATTTTTGTCGCATCAGGGGTTACAGGTTTTATTATTGGTGTTAAGGAATCCGGGCCGGAAGCATATAAAGAAATAAAGAAAACCGGAAAAGCGGAAGGCCTGGTTCTTGGGAAATATCATTTTAAATATGATGAGCTGAACAGGCTTGCCAAATACATACATTATTCTTCTGCTCCTGAAGAGATGATATTATCTGAGACCACACTGTATTATTTTAAAGATAATTTATTGCCTTATAAATCCATAAATTACAGTCATGTTGACAGAAAGGAAAGTGTCATTTTTGAGAAGAAGGATTGAGTATTAAGAAATATTATGCCCTGTAATATTAAAGCCGGCCCGTTAAGGCCGGCTTTTTGATGCATCCCCGAGGGGATTCGAACCCCTGTTGCCGGGATGAAAACCCGGTGTCCTGGACCCCTAGACGACGGGGACATATTTATTTTATTTTAAACTGCTCCGGTGAATTCTGTGAGCCGCCGGGGAATTGAACCCCGGACCCACTGCTTAAAAGGCAGTTGCTCTACCGACTGAGCTAGCGGCTCATTCGTATTTCC
>CAZVYR010000348.1:0-4418 GCA_964631555.1 uncultured Leptospirales bacterium | reverse complement strand
GCGGTGTATATTTTTGACTTATAATATATTTTTGTTCCAAGGGGAATGATCTTTGGATCAACTGCAATGATATTTATATTATTATCCTGGTAATATTTTATGCTTTTTCCTGTGGCTGTCATGCCTGACCATTTGCCGTTGCAGCAGGGGCCCGGGCAATAAGCGGTTACTGTGAAGTCGCTCATGGTTTTGAATAGTTCGTGTCCGTTATCTTTATAAGTTTCCTGTTCTTTAAGCAGGCTGGCACTGATTGTTTTGTAGAAAACCGGGACCAGAATAAAAAGTATGATTACCAGCAATAGTTCAATGATCAATATCTTTTTCCAGTACATTTTTTTGGTTCTTTAATCTCCCAATGGTTTAATTCCCCGCTGCTTTTTGCAGGAAGCCTGCAGTTTGCGGCGGGGAGCTTTATTGTAGGTTCTGAAAGCAGGGTTTTCAGAAACAAAAATTTGTTAGCATACCAATAGAGGATGCGTTTGCTGTCAAGATTTTTTGGATGATATTTGTTTTTTTATTATGTCGCCACCGGGGTCCGGGGTTTTGGTTACCCGGGAGGGATTTTTATGCGCCCGGAATGCGCGTTTAGGCCGTATGCTTTAGTATACGGCTTTGAAACGGAGGGGAATCGCTCAGGGAGCGGAAGAAAGTTCCAGGTTGAAAGTTCCTGGTTCCAGGTCAGAGAAGTCAGTTCATCTGTTGAAGTAAGATTAAGTGACTGTATTACTTTTTTCATGTATTTCGAGATAAACAGGTTGTACCCGCTCATATTTAGATAGCGGGCTTTTCTGATGTATTCGTGTTTCTGGTCCGAAGTCATGGCTTGCCACGACCGCACGGCATCGCCGAACGCGCGGCGCACTATGCGCTGGGCTTCGGTATCGGGATTGCGCGGTATGACGTGTACGCGCACGCACTGGGTGCCGCGTCTTTTGTAGAACACGAGGTTCCCGATTCGTCCGCTGATCGAGTTTATCATGATGCTCGGTGTTGCTGTTGCCATTTGTTTTTTCCTTTGATGTTCAGTAGGGAACAGCCATGCCTGTTCCCTACTGGGTAATAGATTTTTTTCCTCTCACCTTTATATACGTAAATGCGTTAGCATTTTTGGGGTTTCTCAGGGGATTTTTTTAACTTTTTTTTGGGATTTTGGATTTTTTTTACTTTTTTTGATGTCTGAAGCGCTGATTACTATGAACGGAGTTCATCTGGATTAAAATGATTAACTATGATTGGAGTTTCTGTGATTTGCTGATTTTTTGAGCGTTTTGATTGTGAAGTCCCTGAATTACCAAAATGTATGGCCGACGGGAAAAGTCATAAGGAAGCGCTTGCTAATGTTGAAGTAATTATAAAAGAATGGATTGAAACTGCCATTGAAATGAAGCTCCCCGTTGCAAGCGGACAGGGTATTCTCCGCTTAAAGCTGCGGAGTAACAAAAACTAAATTGGTAACTTTCCGCAGCAAGTGCAGGCTTCCTGCAAAAGCTGCGGGGAATTAAATCATTGGGGAGATTAAAACGCCCGATTCCGGAAGCTAAATGGAAATTGATGTATGCTTAATATTCCTTCCAACCTGATCATTCTTTCTAATAAATACAATCTGTTAACAATTAAAAAACACGCATGGTTTAATTAAGCGTTCATTCAAACGTGACGATCATAATTTTTTATTCACGAAGCATAATACAGTTGACTTTTTTTATAAAGTGCATACTTTAAGTGTACACTTTATAAAATTCAGGAGGTTTGTTTTGGAAATAACAGCTAAGGAATTACGTGGCAAACCCGGACAGATAATAGAACAAGCATCTCGAGGTACTGAGGTAATAATAACTGTTAGAGGTAAAAAACGAGCTAAACTTATTCCTTATAAAAAAGTAAAAAATAGCGCAGATATTGAAATTGATGATGAGATATTCGGATTATGGAATGATCGTGATGATGATGAATCAGTAGAAACACATGTACGATCTTTACGAAAAAGGAGAACATATTGATCATAGATACTGATGTATTAATATGGGAATTAAGAGGCAATTATAAAGCTAAAGAAATTATTCATAAAAATATTCCGTTTGACATTTCCGTAGTGACTTATATCGAATTAATTCAAGGGATGAGAAATAAGGATGAACTAAATAAATTTATAAAACAATTATCAAAATGGGACGTAAATATTATTCAAATTAACAAAGAGATCTCAACGCGTGCAATGATATATATCGAAGAGTATTTTCTAAGTAATTCAATGGAATTAGCTGATGCTTTAATTGCTGCTACTTGCGTAAATATTTCTGAACAGTTATTAACTGCTAATGAAAAGCATTATAAGCATATTCCAAACATACAGGTAAAGAAGTTCAGGCCATAAGAATCAAAAGAAAAATAATTCGGAAGTTTCAATTTCTCCCCTGTTTTCCCAGAATCAAATTATCAGCATATTATGCTTCTAAAACAAAAGGCATAAATACCGTAAAAATTATGAAATATCCTGCCCCTTTTTAAAAAAAGGGAACCTTTGGACAGGAATTATGGTATCTTATAATATATATGTATCTTGCTGGGGAATAGTATGAAACGTAATGTGATCCTGATAACGATCGGTGTTATTATTTTGAATATAGCTTTTTGTGTTTATCTTGTCCATAGAGTGAAGGTGAAGACATTTACTTTTATAAAACATCATTTTGAGGGTAATTTTATAACATCTAAAACCATTGAGCATAAGCGTTATTTTTTGGGCCTTTCTGACGGGCAGGTGAATACTATGAAAGAAATTGACAAAGAATATGACAAGAAAGAAGAGAAATACAGGAAAAAATTAGTGACATATATGGCGGAATTAAGGGATACTATCTTAGCAGATAATATCAATGAATATAATATCAGAAAAATAATGGAAAAGATTGATAATGAGAGAAGGGAAATAAGGATATTAAATATAAAAGAGATTTTTGAGTTTGAAAAAGAATTGAGCGAAAAACAGAAAGCTAAATTAAAAGATTATATAAATAAATTTCATAATAAAGATGGAAGGCCGGGGGAGTCCTGGGCGGATTTCTTGTAATTTTTGGTTTAAAATAAAATCATAGTTGATGCTGAGTTCAAATGAAAGAAAGTGAATTTTATAGTTTCGTTGAAAAGACAAAATCTATTGTGCTCGCGGCTGTAAACAGGTATTTCCCGGGTAATTATTATTATTATATTGATGATGTTGTTCAGGAAACTTATTTCAGGGCTTATAAGGCATTAGATAAAGGGAAGATCAATATTAAGGATAATCTCAGTAACTGGCTTTATACGATTGCCAAGCATGAATCGATCAGAATGACGGAAAAACTCAAAAGGGAAGAGGCAAAGATATTAAAGGCTCAGGAGTCTTATACGGAGAAGAGCAATACCGGCAATAATTTTGATGAAGAGATAATTGAAATGAAGGAGATCATTGCGGGTTTGCCGGATAAGTATAAGTCGATATTTGAATTACTCGTTTACGGCTATTCCGAAAGCCAGATTGCCGAAAAGCTGGATATCAGGCATGGGACTGTTAAATCAAGAATTCATCGCGGAAGGGAGTTGATCTACAGAATTTCACAAAGGATGGGTTTGAATTATGAGTATTAAAAAATTCAACCGCATATTTGAAAAAGAAATAAGAAAAAGAATTAAGAATTCTGAGTGGAGTTGCCTGGTCGTTTCCAGGGTATTCGAAAAAATAAAGCGGGAGCGGAAAAATAAAATTATAAATATTTTATCTGCTATATTCCCGGTGGCTGCCGCTGCTTTATTGTTCATTGTTTTAACTTTTGAAATTGTTTCAAAGGACGAGGCAGGCAGAGATCAGCATTTTTCTGAAGTTCTCGGTGTAGACAGCATGCTGGGCAATGCGTATACATTGTCTTATGATTTTATTGATTATTATGTTGAAATATATCTTTCCGAGAGATAAAAGACATTTAAGGGAGAATGAAAGTTCTTATAAAACAGGTTCCGGTTATCGTATTATTTTTGATCATTGCCTCTTCTGTTTCCTGCTTTGACGTGGGAATAAGACAAGGTAAATACCGGCTGGTCAGCGGCAAGTATTGTTCTGATTTTATGGTTATTGAAAAGCTCAATGGATCTGAATATCTTATCAAAACATATATGACAAAGACTCCGGAAGTTATGAATGAGTTTACAGGTACGCTTTCAGACAGCAGATTGACCGGGCGGCGGGGCCAGTATGACTTTATAGTAAGTTTTTCTTCTCATGACGAGGCAGTGATCTTTGCAAAGTCGGACAAATATGAAATCAATGGAACTTATAAAAGAATAGAATAACCGGCAGGCAGTTTAATATACATATTTGAATATAATATCTCCCCCCAGGGCCGGCTTTACTGTTACCTTCTTTAAGGGATACCAGGTATCCC
>CAZVYR010000347.1:0-4420 GCA_964631555.1 uncultured Leptospirales bacterium | reverse complement strand
TGATCTTCCCTTACCTGGGAGACAAGAAATTTCCTGGTAATAACATCGCTTGGGAAAATAGATTTGGATATCCCAAGCTCTGCCCCCATGTTCGAGATAGAGGCCCTTTCCGGTACCGACAGGCTCTTTACACCTTCGCCGGTATATTCAATAACATGTCCGACATTGCCTTTGGTTGTCAAAATTTCCAGAACAGCAAGAATAACATCCTTTGCGCTAACCCAGGGACGCAGCTTCCCTGAGAGGCTGATGTTGATAACGCGCGGGCATATTAAGAAGAAAGGGCCTCCTCCCATTGCAACTGCGACCTCCAGGCCGCCTGCTCCTATTGCTATCATGCCTATGCCTCCGCCCGTCGGCGTATGACTGTCCGATCCGAGCAAAGTCGCGCCCGGCTTCCCGAACCTTTCAAGATGAACCTGGTGGCAAATCCCGTTACCGGCCTTTGAATAATAAATGCCGTAATTAGCGTTCATTGTTTGCAGATATTTATGGTCATCAGCATTTTCAAAACCGATCTGCTGAGTATTATGATCAATATATGAAACAGAAAGGTCTGTCCTTACCTCAGGTATCCCCATAGCCTCAAACTGAAGATACGCGAGAGTCCCGGTTGCATCCTGTGTAAGGGTCTGGTCTATCTTGATGCTTATCTCATTTCCCGGAACCATGTCCCCGCTTACCAGGTGTTCACGCAGTATTTTATAAAAGACTGAATCGCCCATATTGTTTTAATCCTTCCGGTATATAGCTTTAATAATTATGGGATTTTGGTTTTTATTCCCTGTTTTAGTCAAGGAAATATTGCTTTGAAATGGAATAAAGCTCCCGGCTGCAAGCCGGGGAGTAATCTCAGGCAGGATTCTCCCAGTTAAACGTGATTTCTGTCTTTCCCAGCGAAATAATATCTCCTGAATCCAGGTTCCTTTGCTGGAAGGAATTCCCGTTAACCAATGTTTTATTCAGGCTCTGTAAATCAATAACAGTAAAATGATCGTCCCTGTAAACGACCTGGCAGTGTTTATTGGACACATATTCATCGGTTAATTTTAAATCACACACCTCTCCACGGCCTATTGTAATCGTTTTATTATCAATTGTAAATTTCATTCCCTTATCAATACCATTGGTCACCTCAAGTGTAACACCTTTCGGGATCTCGGAATATTCATCCATAGAAACGCTCCTTTAATTAGTTATAACAGATTGATTTACAGAAAGATTAAAATATTTTTTACATTCAGGATCAGACTTATTGCAAAACCGGTTTTTCCCTGCCGCAGACAGGGAAAAATTCTTACATTTCAGGGAAAATACAACTCATTTATTATACATTAAATAAATAAAAGGTCAAGATTAATCAGGATATATTATTTTAAGAATACCATTATAAAAAAACCGTATATGCGAAAAGGCTTTACTCAAAAAGTGTGTGGCTTTATATATATTAAAAAATTCTGTTGTTTTATTAATTGAGAACTATTAAAATATTTTATAAATTATAATTAGAAGAAATTCAGTGAAAGTATTATAAAAATACTTGCTTAGCTTGTCGTATACAATGTATTTGTATAATATAAAATATCCTGAAACATACAGGTTCCATAAGTTTATATATGCCGGATAAATAATAATATGCTTAAAAGGAACTTGCCTAAACAAATACCACAGGAATACCCAGGAGTGAATATACGATTAATGTATCAGGACGATACAATGGATCAGGATGATACAATGGATCAGGATAGAGACGCAGAAAACACAGAAACCAGCGAATCATATGAGAGCGAACTGGAAGTTAAGTCCGAATCAAGGCTGGTAGAACCCAGAATGTTCCAAGTAATAATGCATAACGATCATTATACTACTATGGATTTTGTTGTGGAAGTTATAATGAAGATCTTCCGGAAGCCTCTGCCTGAAGCAACAAAAATCATGCTGGACATACATAAGAAAGGAATAGGGATTTGCGGTGTATTTACTTATGATATCGCGGTTACCAAAGTAGCTGAGGTCCATCAAATGGCCAAAAAACACCAGTTCCCTCTGCGATGCAGTTATGAAGAAGTTTAGAAAAATAAGGATCAATCATGGAATTAAATGAAGAGCTAAACCAGATAATAATGTCGGCATTCAATGAAGCGAGTGCGAGAAATCACGAATATCTTACGCCGGAACATATTTTATATGCCTCATTATTTTTTGAAAACGGCAAAAGGATCATCGAGAGCTGTGGTGCTGATATAGACAGACTCAGAATGAAAATTGAGGACCACTTTAAAAAGCATATACCTGTTATCAAAGACAGGGAGCCAAACCAGTCAGTGGGATTCCAGAATGTTATGGAAAGAGCGATCTGGCACATTACAAGCGCGCAGAAAAGTGAACTGGATATAGGTGATATTTATGCTGCCATAATGGAAGAAAAGGAATCTTATGCCGCGTATTTCCTCCAGGAGGAAGGAATAACAAGGCTTGACCTCCTTAATTATATTTCACATGGAGTTTCTATCATGCCTGAAGATTATTATATGAAAGGCATCAATGAAAAAATAGAAAAGGCAAAGGATAAACAGGAAAAAGAAGAAAAGAAAAAGAGCAAAAGTTTCCTGCAGGTGTTTGCCACGGAACTCGTGGATAAAGCACTTAATAATGAAATAGAGCCTATAATCGGCAGGGAGCAGATACTCGAGCAGACTGTACAGGTTTTGTGCAGAAGGTTTAAAAACAATCCCATTCATGTAGGAGACGCAGGAGTAGGGAAGACCGCGATCACAGAAGGTCTTGCGCAATTAATTGCCGCTAATAAGGTCCCAAGACCCTTAAGGGATGCCACAATTTATTCCCTGGATATGGGAGCGCTCCTTGCCGGCACCAAGTACAGGGGCGATTTCGAAGAGCGCATGAAAAGGGTCATCGCAGAACTCAAAGAAATAAAGAATGTCATTCTGTTTATTGATGAAATACATACTATTGTCGGTGCAGGCGCAGTCTCAGGAGGAACCATGGACGCGTCCAATATACTTAAACCGATCCTGACCTCCGGTAAAATGAGATGCATAGGATCTACTACGTATGAAGAGTATACCAAATATTTCCAGAAGGATCATGCCCTTTCAAGGAGATTCCAGAAGATAGAGATCCCCGAGCCGACCATAGATGAAACATACCAGATACTGCTGGGCATCCGGGAGAAATACGAGGCTTATCATAATGTTAAATATGATGACGATGCTTTGCGTGCTGCTGTGGAACTCTCCGCAAAGCACGTAAATGACCGTCATCTGCCTGATAAAGCGATCGATGTGATAGATGAGGCCGGCGCATTTGCCCAGATGTACAGAGAAAAAGACGACGAACCCGCAGATATTATCACTACCCATGAGATAGAGAAGATCGTTGCAAAGATGGCAAGGATACCGGAGAAATCCGTTTCAGCAACAGAAGTAAAAAGCCTTAAAAATCTTGAGGATGAGTTAAAAATGAGTATCTTTGGCCAGGATCAGGCTATCAAGCTGGTTGCTGATGCTATTAAAAGGTCCAGGGCCGGTTTCCACGATCCTGACAGACCGATTGCTTCATTTTTATTCGCGGGCCCGACAGGTGTCGGCAAAACGGAACTCGCGAGGCAACTCGCTTCAATATTGGGTGTGAAACTACATCGTTTTGATATGAGTGAATACCAGGAGAAACATACTGTAGCAAGATTGATCGGGGCTCCCCCCGGATATGTCGGATACGAGGAAGGGGGACTCCTGACAGAAGCAATCAGGAAAACCCCGTATTCAGTGCTTCTTCTGGACGAAATAGAAAAAGCACATCCGGATATATTCAATACTCTGCTTCAGGTAATGGATTATGCTACATTGACAGATAATAACGGCAAGAAAGCCGATTTTCATAATGTAATAATAATCATGACCTCCAATGCGGGCGCCAGAGAGATCGGCAGGAATATAATAGGCTACGATAACTCAAAAGTAGAGAGCAATGCGATTACCGAGGCAGTGGAAAAGATTTTCTCCCCTGAATTCAGAAACCGTCTTGATTACACTGTTACTTTTAACGGGCTCAGTGACAAAGTTATTTTAAAAATAGTAAAAAAGTCTATTGACGAATTCAGAAAACAACTTCAGGAAAAGAATATAACTATTGAGGTCTCGGAGGAGTGCAGTAAATGGCTTGCCGATAAGGGCTATTCTCCGGAATTCGGCGCCAGGGAAATCAACCGGCTGGTACAGACGAAGATCAAATCTTATTTTGTTGACGCAGTACTTTTCGGAGATTTAAAAGACGGCGGAAAAGCTTATATAGATATAGTGAATGATGATATATCAGTAAAAGTTGAAAAAAAATAATCATTCGGCTTTTCCTTCCGAAGGTTTCAACAATGTCAGCAATAGTAATCAGTCAAGTTGAG
>CAZVYR010000346.1:0-4435 GCA_964631555.1 uncultured Leptospirales bacterium | reverse complement strand
GTTATTTGATAAGGTTATTGAGAAATAAAGACGTGAGGCAAAATATTACGGCGGAAGAACTGTCTTTGACAAGATTGATAAAAAAAGAAAACTCATAAAGCCGGTCTGCAGCAGTTTAAGCAGGATTAAATTATCCGTGTATTGATGCTTGACATGGTCTCTATAGGCGCGTTCGCCTGGCTTATTATATGGTTTTACCAGAAACTGCCTGAGCAGGCCGGTGTGGATATTATCTGGTTTGGCCTGGTTCATATTTTAATGTGCGTAGGCCGGATCATCGTGCTGGAAAGTGTAATGTTCTTCGAACGACTGCCGGGAGGAAAACTCAGGCTGTTGGTGCTGACTGCACTTTTATCTGCAGCCTGCTTTATCCTGCTGGGTATTGTTTCCAATGCCTGGGTTCGTTCTCTTCTAGTTGCGGGCATACAATATTACCGGGATTTTATTTGTTTATTCTTTTCCTGATGTGTTAAAATTTTTATCACTATTATTCTTTAACTTCAAAAATTACTTCAATTTCCACAGGTATATTCATTGGAAGCGACTGCATACCAACGGCTGAACGGGCATGCCGTCCGTTTTCTCCGAAAACCTTGACCAGTAAGTCAGAGGCTCCATTGATAACCCTGGGATGCTCTGTAAACTCTGATGTGCAGTTTACCATACCAAATAGCTTTACAACGCGTTTAACACGATCAAGACTTCCAAGCTCCTTCTTCACTGTACTGAGACAGTTTAGCATTGTTTCTCCGGCTGCTTCATAACCTTGTTCAATGGTAAGATCAGTACCAACTTTACCGGTCATTATAAGGTCTGAACCTCGTCTGGGTCCATGTCCTGAAATAAATAATAAGTTTCCTGTTTGCACAGCCCCCACATAATTACCGAGAGGTGATAACGGATCCGGTAATTCGAATCCCATGCTCTTTAATTTTTCTTCTATCGTCATATCCTGCCTCCCAAGCAGTATTTTTTTTATCAGCCGGATTAACAACAAGTAGTAGAGAGGGTATTAAAATAATAAAACTCCCCCCGCAAGCGGACGGGGTATCAAAAACTAAATTGGTAACTTTCCGCAGCCAGTGCAGGCTTCCTGCAAAAGCTGAGGGTAATTAAACCATTAGGAGATTAAAATGCCAGGAATTACCTGTTCCGGGCCGCATAGAGAAGATAACAGGCGGGGTACTCTATTGTTTATATATCTCAGTACTGAAAGTCTTGACCCAGTGTTTTTTTAATAATCTTTTAGTCTCCTGAATATTGTCAACTTCAAGAATAATAATGGCTTCATCGCCGTGAAGGCCTATAAAAGGATAAAGAGTCTCAATATTTATTTTTGATTCCAGCAGGGAGCGAAGTACTGCGTCCAGTCCGCCCGGATGGTCGGGGGTGGCAACTGCAAGAACCTCTTTAGTGGACACATCGAATCCATGGCTTTTAAGCACATTTGCTGCCTTTGGCGGATCATCAACGATCATATGCACCTGCATTGGCGTCTGCGTTGAAGACGCCATAATGGCTTTAATATTTATCTCTTCCTTCTCAAGAAGCTCGCATAATATATGCAGCCTTCCGGGTTCATTTTCAAGGGGTACGCTTATCTGTGTTATAGGCATGTCTAAATCTCCGTCTGATGACTGACTTTATTATTAAACGGGAATTCGTTATATCCGTAATCGAACGCCAGTACGCTTACAGCCGCGGCTTTCTTCTTTCCCTCAAACAGGCTGTTAATGCATTCATGAACAGATTCTATTGTCAATATATTTGTAAGTTTAGCCAGTGATCCCAATAGAACCATGTTGACTGTCTTTTCGTTTTTCAGGTCTTTTGCTATTCTGCTGGCCGGCACAGGGAACATATCGATATCGCCTCTGACAGGTATTGAATCGATCAGATCAGCGTTATAGATTATCTGCCCGCCCGGATCAAGCTTGTTGATAAACGAATGCGCAGAAGGCTTGTTCAGCACAACCATAAAATCCGGGGACGATGCCACAGGTGATGCGATCTCCTCATCGGAAATGCATACAGTACAGTTCGCGGTTCCGCCTCTTACAGCCGCACCGTAACTTGAAATATGAGTAACATGATAATCATTAAGCATTGCCGCCTTCGCGAAAACATTACCCATTGAAATTATGCCCTGGCCGCCTGAGCCTGCAAATAATATCTTGGTTATCATATCAGCCTGCCTTTGGTCTTCTGTCGGCAAGTACGCCGATAGGGAATTCTTTACTCAATACATCATCAATCCATTTGCATGCGTCTATAGGAGACATCTTCCAGTTCACAGGACAGGGGGATAATACCTCAACGATTGAGTATCCAAGATCGTCGATCTGAGTCTGGAACGCGTTCCGCATTGCCTTTTTTGCGCGCTGAACAGCAGAAGGACTGTTTACAGTCACTCTCTCAGCGTACGCAACGCCTTTGAACTGTGCCACAATATCGGTTATATGAAGAGGATACCCGTCATTGTTTGAGGTTCTCCCATTGGGAGTAGTAGTTGTTCTCTGATCTAAAAGTGTGGTTGGCGCCATCTGTCCCCCGGTCATCCCGTAAACAGCGTTATTGATAAGTATAACCGAAAAACGCTCGCCGCGGTTCGCGGAATGTATGGTCTCCGCAGTGCCAATAGCAGAGAGATCACCGTCTCCCTGGTAGCTTAATATAAACAGATCTGGCCTGGATCTTTTAAGGCCGGTAGCCACCGCAGTACCCCTGCCGTGCGCAGACTCAATACAATCAACATTCAGGTAATCATAAGCGATAACCGCGCATCCCGCGGGATTAACGCAAATAGTGCGCCTGCCCACATCGAGTTCCTCCAGTACTTCCGCAATAAGACGGTGCACTATCCCGTGACCGCAACCCGGACAATAGTGTGTGCTGACGTCCTTCTTGTAATATACAGGCCATGGATTCTTCAGTTTCATAATTCGCTCTTACTCTCAGCTAATTGATATTCACGATATATTATTCTCGCAAATTCCGCAGGTGTCGGAATAGCTCCTCCCGGACGTCCGTGGAATTTTACCTTTACCCTGCCTCCCACTGCAAGCATAACATCATCGACCATCTGGCCTGTGCTCATCTCGAATACAATATATTTCTTAACTTTAGCCGCGATCTCCTTTATTATCTTTGAAGGGAAAGGCCACAATGTGATCGGCCTGATGAGGCCTGCCTTAATTCCGTCTTTTCTGACTCTTTTTATGGCTCCTTTTGCGATCCTGGCTGCACAGCCGTATGCTATGGCTATAATATCAGCGTCATCGATCATATATGTCTCATACATTATTTCATTCTTTTCTATTTCCTGGTACTTTCTGAAAAGCTTCCAGTTATGTCTTTCTATAACAGAAGTATCAATGCTGAAGGATGCCATGAGTCTGCTTGGCCCGTCTCCCATTCCCTTCAATGCCCATTCTTTTTCCGGAAGCTCTTCAACCATAGGGGGGAATATGACCGGCTCCTTCATCTGGCCTGTCAGGCCGTCGCTCAGAATCATTACAGGATTTCGGTATTTATCTGCTATATCGAATGCCTTATAGGTAAGATCAGCTATCTCCTGAACCGAGGCAGGCGCATATACCGGAGTTCTGTAATCGCCGTGGCCCCCGCCTCTTGTAGCCTGAAAATAATCCCCCTGTGCTGCGGATATATCCCCTAACCCGGGGCCGCCGCGCATTACATTGATGATAACGGCAGGCAGCTCAAGACCGGCGAGATATGATATACCTTCCTGCTTAAGACTTATCCCCGGGCTGGATGACGAGGTCATTACTCTCGCGCCCGTAGCCGACGCGCCCTCGACCATATTGATTGCCGCTGTCTCGCTTTCAGACTGCAAAAATATTCCCCCGGCTTTCGGAAGGTTTTCGGACATATATTCGCCAAGCTCATTTTGCGGAGTGATCGGGTATCCGAAGTAGTGTTTGCAGCCTGCCCTGATCGCGGCTTCGCCAAACGTATGATTACCGCTCATGAATTGTTTATTCACTGTACACCTCTAAAGCAAGATCCGGACAGATAATCGTGCACAACATGCAGCCGGTGCACTCAACATCCTCAACCGGCTCAACATGATAATATCCCATTCCGTTTAATTTTTCTGATGTTCGCAGCGCACCTTTTTTGCAGAATTCCACGCAAAGACCGCAGCTTTTACAGACTTCAGTTCTAACCACAACCCTGTGCTTTGTTTTAGTCATTTTGTTTGTTTGAGATAATGAAAGATTTATTGCCGCATATTTTGCAACTTATAATGCAATCTTTATTATGCGCATCCATAGATTTTAAGACTTGGTATATAATAAGAATAATTCATATCCTGATCATTTATCAGAAAGGAAAAAATGTATTTAATTGATTATTTTGTCAAAGATTTTTTTATTGAGCAATTTTATCTGCAGGGAAAATAAACCGTGTT
>CAZVYR010000345.1:0-4436 GCA_964631555.1 uncultured Leptospirales bacterium | reverse complement strand
AAAGTGATTGAATGGGAAAAGAGATTATTAAAGCTCTTTGATGAAATAGATGATTATCTGGAAGATAAGTACGGCCACCTATATCCGCTGCATCCGGCCAGGGCTTCACGGGGCACAACATCGAATAAGACCCATGACGGTCTCTTTAATGTGGGCGCTTCATTTTCTGCCGGTATTGGATCAAAACACGGGAAAGGATATATAATAGATGTGGAAATGGCTACACTCTCGGATATCCCTGAAGATGTTATTCTGACTATTGAAAAAGAAGTCGAGAAGCTTGTGAAAGAGAAACTTCCTGCTTTCTTCCCTGAACGTAAATTGAAAGTCAGCAGAGATCATCATGTTTTTAAAATCTATGGAGATATCAGTCTCGGGAAGGTTTGATCAGGATTTGTAAAGCTATGAGCCCTTTTCGGGCCCATAGTAAATATCAAATTATACATATATTTATTCATCAGCCATTTCAGGCTTCCAGACCTCCCATACTTTGCCTACGAGATCAGGACCCGGCTTTAATGTAAGCTTTCCGGGTCTCCATCCGGAAGGCGTAGCTTCTTTTCCTTTGCTGTTTCTGACAAGCTGGAACGCCTGAACCTGCCTTATGGATTCGTTAACGTTTCTTCCTACTGGCGGTGTCAGCACTTCGTAACCTTGTATTACTCCGTCAGGATCGATAATGAATCTTCCCCGTGTTTCTGTACCGCCGATTTCATCATATATTCCGTAAATAGCGCCCACCTTTCCGCCTGCATCCGATAGCATGGGGAAGGGTATGCCGCCTTTCACCATCTTGGACAGCTCGTTATCGTTCCACATCTTGTGTACGAATACGCTGTCCACGCTCATTGACAAAACATCTACTCCCAGTTTCTGAAATTCTTTATACTTACCGGCAACTGCCGATACTTCTGTTGCTCAAACAAATGTAAAATCACCCGGGTAAAAGCACAATAATACCCATTTCCCTAAATATTCGGATAATTTAAGACTTACGAATTTTCCATTATAATATGCAGGTGCTGTAAAATCAGGCGCTTTCTGACCTACTTTGATCATAGGTTCCTCCTTTTTTTTATTGTTTATGATCTTTTCATCATTTTCGGGCCCGGCTTCTTCGCCCACCGGACCTCCGGTAGGCCGGGCGCAGCCGACTTCCATCTCTTCAGGCATTTTATACCTCCTTAAAAAGAATTTGCTTTAAGCTAAACATAAAATATTCATAAGGTCAAATATTATTCATTTTCAGAAGACATAATTGAAAATAATTAACATTATATTATTTTTTTATTTATCAGTACTTAACAATCTTTTATTTACTTTTACAGGTAAAATCAGTTATACTGATCAGACTAATAAAACGGATTTTAACAGTTTAAGGGTTGTTTAAGTAAAGGGATTTACATGGGAATATTGCGTTTGAAATGGGATGAAGAAATTGAAAAGGAAATTGTTTTCCGGGGACATGTTATAGAAATAATTAAAAACAACTGATTTAATCGGATCCTCTTCGTTCCGGAGTACGAAATACCGGCTTCAGCCGGTATTTTGTCGGATCCACTCCGTTTTTAAACCGCTTCCCCTCCGTTTCAGCGTCGTATATGAGACGTTCCGTCATGAATATGAATCCAGATTCCTTTCTAATTCATAATATCCGCAATATATTCCTGATCAAGCAGTTCCGGTTCCCGTTTTTTCCTTGGATACTTCAGGTACGGAATCACATTGTCGTTCTTGAATCCGCCAGTGCCGTCATATTCTATTGTCACGACCGGCACGCCTGTAATGCGCTCTATCTCGGCAGACATAGCTTCGGTCACAAGAGAAGGGCAGCACAGCGAAGGGCCGGTCTGCACAAAGAGAGAAATATCGGGATACCTGTCAAGCAGCGCGAATATCTTTAAGATAGTCTCCATTGATTCGCCTGTATGGAAAAGGCTGACGTTGAACCTGGACAATACTTCCTCAGGCGCTGCAAAGTCTTCCTGCCCGCCTTCCTTAAGAATACTGTTAAAGTATTTGTAATATTTTTTATCAAATATCGATATGGCTTTCTTTAATATTTTCGCGGTAGCTGCTTCCGAGTAAAGGCCCTCCCTGAACCATTTCTGAATATAGGGTTCGGCAATGATCTTCATATACTCATTATAAGGAGTGGAAATAACTTCTCCTCCGTTTTCTTCTATTATTCTTATCAGGTCCTGGTTAAAAACATGGTTGTCGCGCGCATATATATCCCCTATAATAGCGACCCTTGGCCTCTGTCCTTTTACGGTTTCTATCTTTCTGAATAGTTCCGTTACCTTTTCAAGAGCGTTCTCTTTTGAACGGTCATGAAGGAACATGTCATAGAGTATCTCCATGGATATTTTTATCGCGTTATCCGTACTGCCTTTGATATTTTCGTAAGGACGGATCCTGCATCCGAGTTTGCGCAAAAGCCCGCCGAACATATATGCAAAATACGCGTTTACAGCAACGCGTAATGAGAGATCAAGATAAGTGATGCTGCCTATCAGGATATCGACCTTTTCCATGCCGTTTCCGTATGTATCAAGAATTCTCTTTATCATATTAGGAAACATTCCCACATTGCATGATATCCTTGAGTCCATCATCCACAGTACCGTGTTTTCAGTATCAAGCTTATATTTCTCAATATACTCAATAGTCTCTTCGGCAATGACATTAACAGGCAGGCACTGACCGGAATTAAAGATCATACTTCTCTTTATTGATTCATCCTTTTCTTCAAGCAGCCTGGCATCGATCCCTTCTTTCCTGAGCACGGCTTCTGCCAGCTTGCACGCAATGCTGTCAAAGTTCGGCATGAGAAGCACCTTACCTTCAAGGCTCGCCATACCACTGACGAAGTCCGGGCTTATTGATGTTAAGTCCGGGTTCTTCTTCACCCTGCCGGCATTAAAGTGATTCCTGAAAGCCCTTATACCTGCTTCTATCCTGGTCTCATACCCGACATTTGAAGCATGCTCATCCAACTGGAGTATGAGGTAAGGCTTATCATGCGCGTCAAGTATCTCCTTAAATGAATCTATTACAAACGAATCAGGGGAACATTTGAAGGATGTAATAAGAACCGGGTAAATGCCGGGCGCATTCGCGATAATCTCAGCGGACTCAAGTATGTCGGATGCGTAATACCAGTGCAGCCTCTTCATCAAGGATTCAAGTGCCACGGGTTCATTCCCGCCTCTGGTAAGCATATCCTGGAAGAAAGTCTTTATGCCAAGTTTTGCGAATATGTCCGGTATTCCGCTGTTCATTGACTTTGAAAGTATGGTGTACGGCCTGCCGAGAAAGACCACGTTTATATCTTCATGGTTTAATTCCTGAGCAAATATATCTTTTAATCTGTTTTTATTTTCCATATAAAATTCCACAGCCTGGTCAAACGCGGAAGATACTTTAAATAAGCTGGTTTTTTTGATGCCTATGGATTTAATCATTTTATATAACTGGACTTTCATGTGGAATGTACCGCTGATAGTTTTAAGAACCGGGGTCAGAATTTTACCTGATTGGCTGAGCTCCTTTATAGAAGAAATCAGCGAAGGTGCATACTGGGTGTAGTAACAATACTGCCTCCTGTTGTCATTGCTCTGCTTCTCCTCAAGGTAGAAAGGCAGAAACACATAGTCCGATTTGTCCAGAAGATGCTTAACATGCCCGTGCAAAGCAGTGACAGGTGTACAGAATTCGGCGCCGCGCATCTCTTTACCGGCACTGACAGCTTCGCTGTAGCCTTCGCTTGAAATTGTCTTTATCGACAATAATTCAAAGAATTTCTTCCATAAGGGCATCTCGTCAAAAAGATGAAGAGCAGCAGGTATCCCAATCGTAATATCGTTCAAATACGCTGAAGCAGCATCAAACCGGAATACCCGGGCGCGTGCTTTTAGAAGGTCAAATTTTGAAGCATTCTTTTCAATATATTTCTTTGTATCATAATCCCTGCCGCACAGGAAACCGAAAGCTACTGTATTATTGTTCACTTCAGCTAACTTGATCTTGCAGTGATTAGTGCAAAGTTCACATACCTCGGTTTTTACAGGTATATCTTTTTTATAAATATCAATACCTCTGAAGCCGCTTTCGGTCATGTTCAGATCATAAAGGTGCAGGGCAACTCCGAGAGCGCCTGTAAGATGGCAGTACCTGGATACCATTATCGGTTTACCGAGCTTTTGCTCAAACGCTGCAACAAGAGCCCTGTTCTTTGCAGTTGCACCCTGGAAGAATATCTTATTCCCAATACTCGCGGGCTTTGCTACTTTAGTAAGGTAGTTTTCCCTTACGGAATGAAGCACTGATGCAAGCACTTCGTTTACCGAATATCCGTGATTTAAATAAAAATTAAGATCGCGCTCCATGAAAACAGTGCACTTGTCGCTCGAAAGCGGGGCAGGGGCGCTCTC
>CAZVYR010000344.1:0-4440 GCA_964631555.1 uncultured Leptospirales bacterium | reverse complement strand
CGAATCCGCGAACCTCCACTGCAATAATCCTCAATCGATGCGCCCTTTTTTTCCCCAGGCGACGCATCGATAGGGATATCCAAAAATCAATTACTCATCTTGACTGCATTTTATTGCTAAAAGTGTCGAGATTATCGATAAAATGATCTGATTATAATAAATTTAAGGGACCCAAAGGGTACCACGCCGCTTATGCATACTTCCTGTATGAAGCGGCTGTGGGAACATCCTGTTCCCCTGAAATTTATTATAATCAGATCATTTTATCGATCCAACGTTAAATTAAAAAATAAAAAAGAGATTCACAAAAAAATATCTACTTCATTGCCCGTATCTCTTCAAGCGCCTCTTCAAGCCTCTTTTTTGAAATTTTAATCCTCGGCTTAATCTCAGGCGCGAAAACAGATACTTTATACTCCTCAATCAGCCGGAAGAAATCCCTGAGAGCTCGTTTCTTTTCTGGGGACGCGCCCGGCGGAAGGATACTTTTTTCATGATCAAGGGCCTGCCTGAAAATAATAATTTCCTTCTCTTTTTGATGATCCTTTGAAAGATTAGCGCATCCGCGCTCCGCCCTGACCGACAACGCCCTGATGTAATTTATAAGATACTCCAGTTCATCATTATTGTAGACAACCAAAAAATCACGCGGTACAAGCGAGTTGAGATCCTCGCCTATTTTGTGTAAAAAATCCATGTTCGGCTGGATTATTTTATTCTGCGATCTCAGTGTTTCTAATTTCTCCAATGTAAATTTATAATTTTCAAGAACACGAATTACAAGAAGATATACATAACTGCTATACTCTTTAATAAAATCCATAATTGAATTCACATAGTTTTCAAATACAGTCATGGATCTAATATCCTTATTAAAAAGATCGCGGATCATCCGGTCATAAAATGCCTGCCGGATCAATTCCGACCCTCCGAATAACATAATAATCTTTTTAAATTCATCAGGTATTATGAATTTATTTTTTATTTTATTAAGCTGATTTGACACTCTTCCTGCAAGCAATTCCGCGATGCCTGCTTTATGAGAACTTACAGCCAAATCCCTGTCCCTGAATATTCGCAGAGCAAGATTCCCGTCTTCCGGCGCAAGCCCGGGATAATATGTAAATTTCAAGCCGCTTTTGTTTTTTTCATGTATTACTTCCGGAAGGTCACCAAAATCCCATTCTTTTATATTCTCCTTTTCCCATGAATTTTTTAATTCATTGAAAACATCGGAGTCAAATCCTTTGATCAGTTCCTTTAGCAGGATTTCCGGTACAATACCTGATTTTATTTCCCTGCCGTCTTTACCTATTATGGATATTTTTAATTTCAAATACTCCGGCAGCACGCCGGCCCGCCATACATCTTCAGGAATTTTAATATTATATCTATCATTAAGAAAATCTACCAGAGAATTGAGCAACGGACGATCCCTCGGCATTTCATTTATAATTGCTTCAACTGTATTTGGCAAAGGTATCAGATGCTTTCTATATTGCTTTGGAAGATTTTTAATAAGTTCGCTGACTTTCTCCCTGAATAATCCCGGAATTTTGTATTCAAGGATATGCATATTGATTGACTGCATTTTTGAAACCGGGATCTTTACAGTTATGCCGTCTTTCTTACTGTCAGGATCAAATCTGTACTCCAGGTCCAGTACAAGATCATCAACAGATATAGATTCAGGATAATCCTTCAGCCTGTCAAGATCCGGTACTGACGCAAGCAATTCCTCTTCTGTTAACCGTAAAAAATAATCGCCCTTATTTTTTTTAATAAGTGCTTTAAGAGTATTAACGTTATATTCATTCTGTATATGAGTCGCGTAAAAAGCGCACAGATCGTCCCTGCTTATCATAATTTTTGTTCGTATCCTGTTTTCCAAATAAAGGATTTTTCTGATAAGCTCGATATTGTGCCGCATAAAAGGAAACTCGCGCTCAAGCTGAAACAATTCCGCGCCCTTCCCTGCGTATTCAGTGCTGTCCAGTACGACCTGCGTAATAATATCCTCCACAAGTGCTTCGCGGATGAATACCGCGGAAGCAGCCGGAGAATTTACGCGCCCGTACGCGACTCTCCGGTTACGGACTATCTCCAGCCCGTATAATGATACCTTCCCGAACGCGTACACATCGCCCATTTCCCTGTCCCAGTACGGATCCCTGTACGAATATTCGCAAAGCCCGCCGGCAATCTCCTCGATCCAGTCCGGGCTGATATTCGCGGCAGTACGGCCGAACAGCCTGGATGTGATTACAAATTCCGCGCATACTATCCATTCCTTCCCTTTGCTGAAAATCCCTGATCCCGGGAAGATCATTACCTCTCTCTGTTTCGAAGCAGCATATATATTGTTAGCCTTTTTATTCGCGATATTGGACAAAAAACCGGTGAGCAGAGACTTATGTATCGCGATATAAACCGGATCAGATTCTTTCATAAATCCGGACCTGGACTTTCCTTTTTTTACTATAAAATCATTCTCCTCAAGCATAAGTGAAAGCTGGGCGTGTATTTCCCTGATCTCTTTGATCCTGTTATATGAAAGAAAATTCTCCCTGCAGTATTTCCTTAATTTGTTCCTGCTTTTATCGTTAGAAATCTCCTGCGTTTTATTCCAGATATTCAGCATAGTAAGAAAATCCGATGAGCGATTTTCAAACACAGCATGCTTTTCATCCGCTTCATTTTCTTTTTCAAAAGGACGCTCTTTCGGATCCTGCACGGACAATACCGCGACTATCGGCAGCATTTCTCTCAGGCATTTCCGTTCATTGCTCTCTATAAGAATCCTCGACAACCTCGGATCAACCGGGAGCTTCGCCATTATTCTGCCTTTATCTGTCAGGGAAAATTGATTCCGGTCGTCTTTCTGAATTGCTCCCAGTTCAATCAGCGTGTTATAACCGTCATTGATCGCCTGCTGTTTCGGTTTGTCAATGAAAGGGAATGCTGAAACATCACCAAGTCTTAACGCGGTCATTTTCAATATGACTTCAGCAAGGCTGATCCTGAATATCTCAGGCAGGGTAAACTGGCTGCGGCCTTCATAATCTTCCTCATCATATAATCTTACAACTACACCTTCGCTCACCCTTCCGCATCTTCCTTTTCTCTGATCCGCACTGCTCCTTGAAATAGCTTTAACCGGCATTGACACAGTACCGCTCGAAGCAGAATATTCGGATATCCTGGCAAGACCTGTATCTATTACATATCTTATATTCGGAATAGTGAGAGAAGTCTCGGCTATATTAGTAGAGACTATTATCTTTCTTTTTGATCCCGGGTTGAAGACCTGTCTTTGCATGGCTGCCGGTAGCCTCGAGAAAAGCGGGAACACGGTAAAATGGTTTTTGTTCTTTTTTTCCAGCAGTTCGCATGTCTCGCGTATATCCTGCTCAGTGGGCATAAATATCAGGATATCGCCGTTGCTGCTTTCTTTCAGCAGGGAAACCGCGGCATCCGCCGCGCGTTCTGTGTATTCAGGTATGTCTTTGCCGGCTTCCTCATTTGAAATACCATAATACCGGACTTCAACCGGGAACATCTTGCCTGATACCTCGATCACAGGCGCGTCGTTGAACGCCTTTGAGAATTTCTCAGTATCTATTGTAGCGGACGTTATTATAAGCTTCAGGTCTTTTCGCTTTGAAATCAGGTTCTTTAATATACCGAGAATAAAATCAATATTGATGCTTCTTTCATGCGCTTCATCCACTATGATCGTATCGTAATAATTCAGCAACGGATCGTTCTGTGTTTCCGCGAGAAGAATCCCGTCAGTCATGATCTTAATAAAAGGATTATTCCCGGCCTTCTCATCAAAACGTATTTTGTATCCCACGGAATTGCCCGCAGTCTCTCTAAGCTCCTGCGCGATTCTGTCCGCCACGCTGACCGCAGCTATTCTTCGAGGCTGAGTACAGCCGATTACTCCATTGATCCCCCTTCCTGCAGCAAGGCAGAATTTCGGGATCTGAGTGGTCTTCCCGGAACCTGTCTCCCCTGAAATTATCACAATGTTGTTATTCCTGATTGCTTCTATTATATCGTTTTTTCTTGCGGTTATAGGAAGGTTGTAGTCAAAGGAAAATTTCGGCTTATTCTTTTTACGCCATTCTTTCTTTTGAATGGAAAGGCTTATTTTTTCTTCGATCTTTTTATATTTATTGCTTTCAGCAACATTGCTTCTGTCTTTCTTATAATTCCGGGCAAGATTTTTTAATTCCTTTCGAAGATAATACCTGTCCGGACTCATTACCCTGTAAAGCATTCGTTCAAGTCGTTTATATGTGTCCATAATTTAATTTTCACTTTTGTTAATATGATGATATATTTTTTTACTAAAAGATATCTTAAAAATCTGATTCCTGGGAAAAAATAAACATCAATATACAGGTAATATTTAGATAAGTATCTCTACAGTAA
>CAZVYR010000343.1:0-4459 GCA_964631555.1 uncultured Leptospirales bacterium | reverse complement strand
TATTTCTGGCCTCCCCGGGAGCTCGTCTTTCTTCCGTCAAGAGTATGGATCACTATGTCCACTTCAGGGCCGTTCTTAGTCCCAAGCTCCTATTACTCTATGAGGTTCATGTCAATTTTACCTATAACGACCCTGCCGTCTATCGAAACCGATGAAAATACTTTTTCCATTGCCTCTACTGCAGACCCGGAAGCTCCTTCAGCATCTCCGCGTCCGACATACCTGCTCGCGAAAAGGGCTGCTGCTTCTGTCACCCTTACAACTTCCAATGCAAGGTTTCTTTCCATTTAAGTTCTCCGTCTGAAATATAATAAATAATTCTGTTTTAATACAGGTACTGCCTATATATCAGCCAGTTTTCTGTAAATATCTGCCTTCCTGTTCAAATATAACCTGGAGTATTGGTTTTCATGCTCATCCTTTTTATTGACCAGGTTTCTATAAAGCAAATATATAGATTTCCATGACCTTTTCAGCTCAATCCGCTTTCTTTGAAGCGTTGTATAATTCACAATGAATAATTTCTTAAATAGCAATGACGCGAACTGATTTCCGTTCGGCGCGAAAAAAATATCTTCTCCTTCAATACCTGTATTGATTATTTTCCCTTTGGATATGTCAAATAAATATATGACCTGTTCTTTTAAAAAAGAAATAATTTCAGGATATGCTGAATAGCAAATATTAGTATTAAAGGATCTCTCTAATATAATCCTGGTTTTATTACTCCGCAGGTCATACAGAACAACCGAATAATTCCCTGCATAGCCTTTCCTGTAGGCAATTGTAAAATTATCCAGCCAGAATATCTCGGACAGCGAAGTTATCCCGTTTATAAATACCTGGCCATTGTTGCCTGTCCACAATATTTTTGCCCTGTAATTGCCTCCGCTTCCATTTATAATCAGCAGCTTTTGCCTGTCAGGGGATATATGGGCCAATGTCGGGTTACCCGATATTTTAATATCTTTATAATATTTTTCTGTCAGTAATTCCCGTCTCATGCCGGTGTCTGGAAATAATTCCTCAATACGGCTTCCCTTTTCAAATACCACTGAACTGCCTTCAGGCGAGATTGTAAAATCTAAAAATACTGATGAAGATTTGAATTTCCGAATATTGCCTGATTCAATATCCACAATTACTATTTCATTATCAGGAATTATGCTGCTGGTTTGTATCAGCCTTTTCAGAACAATAAACCGGCCGTTCGGGCTTACCTTTGCGATGCTGATCACTCCGGATAATTCGCACAGATTGACGGCCCTGCGGTCCCTCAGCCTGTATTTAATAATATAATTGGTCTTTTGTGAGCCCTTCTCTGCTATGTAAATTATCTCGTTTCCGGATATCCAGCCCGCAAAAATAACGTTCCTGTCCACAAAATTCGCATTAATCTTGCGGTATGTATCCAGCTTCTCAAGTACGAGCTTCCTGTAATTTCCGGATGTCTTTTTAAGATAAATTGAATCAAGATTTATATCCCTTGCAAAAAGGCCGGGCCTGACTATAAAGCAAACAAGAACCGTTAAAAAAATCTTTAAAAATAAAGTTAAAGAGTATGTCTTTGTTTTATTCAGTTTCACCACCGGTCTTTCCATCAGTATTCCCGGTTCCGGGCTCTTCAGGTACTGCGCTTTCATCCGGATTTTTCATCGGCTCTACAGTATCAGGCGCTCCTTCAGGAGTCATCTCCTCAGTTTCAGGTTTTTTTAACTGCTTTTTCTGAGGGATGGGGGGAATAATGAACTTCTGCCCCGGGAAAATTAGATCAGGGTCTTTTATCTTGTCAATATTGGCCATATAAATAAGCGGCCATAGCTTAGCATCCTTATAAATATTCAAAGCGATTCTCCAGAGGCAGTCTCTTTTTTCAGGATTGTATTGAACAACATATTCCGTAACGTGCGGCGCTCCCTCCTCCTCTGCTTTAGCCTCTGTTTCGGCTTCCTGCTCAAGCTGCTTTTCTTCCATTGCGCTTTCCATGGCAATGGATATCGAGTCCAGGATTTCCAGAGCTTCGTCGGATTTGACGGTTGAGTCTTTATAAGACTCCTGTGTATATAGTTCTTTTCCTTCGCCTATCAACTCAGCAGCCTTTCCGAGTTCGTCAGCATACTTGCTGCCGTCAGGCGAGGATTCCAGGTCGGCCAGGGCTTCTTCCGCTGACTTGATCTTGTCGGACGCTATCTTCTCCCAGATTTTCTTTTCAACGATATTTAACGCGGCTTCAGCATCCATGATTTTCGTTGACGCATCCTTCAGATTATTTTCCTCTATAAAGGCTGTCGCGCTTTGGATGTTTTCCCCAATAACATCCAGCTCATCAGGAGCTATTTCCCTGCCGCCAAGGAATTCAAGTTCCATAACCGCGGCTTTTATTGAATCTATCTTTTCCTTCAGGACTGACAATGCGTTCTGCAGTGCTTTGTCCCTCGCGTTTGCGGCATAAATCATGGCTTCCTTCGATTTTAAGTATGATTCCCAGTATTCGCTGCGCGCAAACATCCTTTCAGCTTCCCCGATTGCTTCATCTGCAAGAATAAAATCTTCAGAAGCATATTGCTCCGCGCCAGCCATGACCGCTTCCTCAAATATTTTGTTTACTTCATCAAGCATGTCCTGTGCAAGCAGGGGAAGAGATTTTTCAATAGCCAGTTTTGAGTTTTTAGCAGAGTCTTCGGCTGACTTTTGCGCTTTTTTTTCATCTTCGTCTTTAACCGCGTATTCCTGGCTTTTAAACAGTTCGTCCTGCGCCTTTTTCAGTTCTTCAGGGGCATATTTTTCCGCTTTAACTTCATTTGCTCTTGTTATTCCGATTTTCGCCTCGCTCATTTCCCTGATAGGGACCTTCATACTGCATGATACTGACACAAAAATAACAAGACTGCTTAATATTATTGTTTTATTTATCAAGAACATCGCATTACTCCTTTTTATAACTTGTCCGGGCCCATATTATAATTACTGATATAATACTTCAAAAAAAGGCTATACACCCGGATGCCTGTTTATGCAAAAAATCATAGAACAGGCAGGTTTCTCTGTCAATTCCGGGCTACGGATGCGCTTCCTTCTCATCTATTGTTATTTTCACAAATATTTCAACAAAAAAAACTATGAACCGCATATTTCGGGATTATTTATTTTGGATATAGGGGGAGTTAGTGATAAACAATAAAGTCAGGAGACTTAAAAAGAATATATATTATGAAAGTGTTTTTTTGATATTATTGCATCCTGTTTGATATTTTTAATTCTTTTCTTATCTTTTTTACTGTTTTGTCAAAACCAGTAACAACAGGGACTTTTTTATAGTCTTTATATTTCTGTTTCAGCAGTTTGAGTTTATCCGGATCATTCAGAGCATTTGTTATCGAGAGAAAATATTCGCGCATTTCTGTTAAAACGAATTTATCCGAAACATCGCCATGACCCGGAACTATTGTTTTTATATCAAATACCGATTCTATTTTATCCAGAGCTTTCAACCATAAGGAAATACTGCAGTTCGGATCCATTACCATGGGATGAACTTTAACCCATATAACATCACCAGCGATCAGCATCTTTCTGCTTTCAAGATATACTACACAATCATTAAATGAATGTACATTCCCCATATTCAATATGCGGACATTTTCATTTCCGATTTTCAAACTGATCTCTTCTCCGGGAGTCATGACTTTATCCGGCCTTTTGCTGCGGCCTGTATCAAAGTCCCACTGACACCAGGAACAGGCTCCGGAAATAACATAAGCATCCGGATATAGTTTATTTCCGCGTGCATGATCTATATGAAAATGAGTATTCACGATTGTAATGTCCGGGGCGCTGATTTCTTTTCTTAATTTTCGCGCGCCTTTGAAGTATTTGGTGTCGACTACAAGGGCTTGCTTTTCGTCTTCTGATAATAATACTATGGAGTTGCATCCTCCGCCTGTGTATATCTTCAGATTGCTGTCATATTGTATTTCTTTTATTTCAGAATCTTTGAAGGATTTTTTTAAGCCCATGGCACAATCATTCCCTATAGGGGCACGATGCATCGTGCCCCTACTAAATCAACAAATTTTGTCATTATATTTGTCACCCAGCCATTTTTGAGGATTTGTTTTAATATATTCAGATATTTTATTATAGGATCCTTCGTCACGTATAATATGCTCGTAATAATTGCGTTGCCACACAGGAACACCGGGAGAATTACGCATTATATTTATTTGTTTTGTAACTGACGATTTATATCCGCGGATTATTGTCGGTATTGTATTTGATGTCGGTTTACCGAATTGTTCATACACCACCGGGTCACAATGGTTTCCCGTAGAGACGCACGGCTGCGTCTCTCAATGTGTTATTTAAATCCACATATCTTTGCAAATATTGTTTTCTTATTATATTGTATCCTTTTTAGCTTTCTTAGCTTTTTTCTCATTGCGTTTTTCTTTCAACGTTT
>CAZVYR010000342.1:0-4486 GCA_964631555.1 uncultured Leptospirales bacterium | reverse complement strand
GCTTAACCTTAATTAATCGAATTATTTTTTCTTGGGTAGTTTCATGGGTAGTTTCCTGGGTAGTTTGCCGGGTAATCACTGGCCTGAAAAGAGTTACCTTGACGAAATTAGAAAACTTGTATTTCAACGGCTTGAGTCCGGCTTCTTTCATAAGTTTTCGCATCCTTTCATTATACTAAAATCCTTGTTATTACATCCTGAATGCCTCACCCAGTCAATATCTCCCCCAATCCCGTATAATCCATAATCTCCCCAACCTTATCCCCAAGCTCGTCCCGCGTCTCTTCCAGCACCGACTTCACAAAAGCATCAACAGGGTCAGTCTCCATTTCCCAGAAAGGAGAAACCAGGTCAATTCCGTATTTTGAAATACAATTAGACAGCACACAGCAGCAGACAAAGATATCGTCAACATACCCTGCAGGGCCGTAAACGCTTTCAGGTACAACATCAGTCGGGGCTATAAGATATCCCAGCGCGCAAAGAATTCTGTTCTTGTCTATGGTGTCCAGAGAACCTTCGTTAAGAAGCCCTGTAAGAATCCTGAATAAAGCAGGCAGGTAATAAACGTATTCCTTTACCGGCCCGCGGAATTTGTTTATTTCTTCTTTCAGAAAATAGTAATAATCATTAAAATCACTTTGCTTTTCCATAATTCAAATCCTCACAGATAAATGAATAATAGCATTCACCGCTTTTGCAGTACGCAGATTCCTTTTTCAACGGATAGCTGTTACAGTTTAAACCGTCGGATACTGAGCCGAGAAATGTTTCTGCTGTTTCCGGATTGCAGGTAAAAGGGATAACCTTGTTATCGAAAAAAGTATATGCGGCAATCTCATCAATATTCATGTCTGTTAAACAATACGAATACATATTAAGCTGTTCCTCTACCCCTGTTTCTTCAATACCCGGAGAGCTCCGCGCTTTAAAATCGATCAGCATTGTCTCCCCGTTTTTATTTTTAACCAGAAGGTCTGTTTTGCCTTTAACTATCATTGTGTCATCAATGTAAGTAAAAGGCTGCTCTATCCGCAATACTTCGGAAATGTTTTCTTTTGCATAATCACAATAATTGATTGAATGCTTAATTATATTCTCTTTAAGTTTCTCATCAGCTTTTTTCCCGGAAACAGGCATCCAGAACTGTTCGACTATTTCCTGTATCCCTTTATTGTTCAGAGGTTCGTTATTCTTCAGCTTCCAGTTTATCATTTGCAAAACATTATGGATAATGATGCCCTGTCTCTGCATAGGCCCCATTGGGGATACGAACTCGTAGATATAATTTATTTTATACCTGAACGGACAGTCTTCATATGTCTTTGCGGATGTATAGCTGAGAGTATGAACAGTGCGCGGGACGCTGTAGCTTGCTTCCTGGTAAACGGTACCGGATATTTCTTCTGTAATAAATTCGCGGATAAGATCAAGGAACCTTGCGCCCGCAACCTTCCGGTTTCCTTTTTTAGCCGGCAGCGTTAATATAAGCATGTCCTGCGCTCTTGTGACAGCAACATAAAAGAGCCGCAGTTCTTCCATATAATGTTCTTTTTCGCTTTTATGACTGTTTGTATTTTTTAAAAGCTCATTACGGATAGGTATTCCGCATATTGTACTTTCATCACGGTATTCCAGTGGAAAGTCGCCGTCTGCAACAGACTGAATTACAACTACCGGGAATTCCAGGCCCTTTGCCTTGTGCACAGTCATGCAATGGATCTCGTCATCCCTGTCCGGTTTTATCTGGTCAAGGCCGTTGTTCCTGCTGCGGTTGTATAAAAGATAAAACAGACCTTTGGCTGAAGGCCGCTTGAATTGCTGTTCGTATGAATCAACAAGTCTTGTGAGATAAGCAATATTATAAAGCTTCTCTTCGTTTTCATCGGAATGATCATTCATCAATGCGGATATGTATTTCGTTATTTTGAATATCTCATAAATAGAATCAAGAAGTCCTGCTTCTTTGTTATTTATCTTTGTCCTGAGCCGGTTCAGTGCGGTAAGTTTTTGAATATCTGTTTTATTCTTTATCCCTGCCTTAGCTGCCTTTTCATTCGAATCCAGGGAACTTATATCAAAATCTTTTGGAAGGGATTCAAATGCTTTGATTGTCTGATTTGAAAATCCGGCAACTTCATTTTCAAATATAGACGCATCCCACCACTTGCTCCATGATTTAAACTCAAGTTCGCAAACAGCATCCTGATGTACATATCTGAGGATATTGAGAATATCCCTTATTTCCTGTCTTTCAGTAAACCTGCCTTCGCTGTCTGTATGATAGCTGAGCCCTTCCTGCATTAAAACCCGTGTTATGTCTGTTGCAAGGCTCTTCTTTCTGTAAAGGAACGCGATATCTCTGGGTGAAAAGATATTCCTGTTTATCAGTTCTTTTAGGTACCGGGTTACTTTAAGCGCAACATCTCCCCTGGTATCCCCTGTAAACAAAAGAACCCTGTTTCCATTGCCGCGTATTGCTTTAAGTTTTGTTTTTATCTTTGATTCAAAAATCCTGTTTGCTGTATCTACAATCTCTTTAACAGATCTGAAATTAGAATTAAGAGGATATTCTTCTGCATCAGGATACTTATCTTTAAAATGGGTAAAGTTTTCAACAGAAGCACCGCGGAATCCGTATATGCTCTGGTTTTCATCTCCAACAACAAATATGTTATTATCCGGAGCAGCGATCATTCTGAAAAGACTGTCCTGTACAGGGCTCGTATCCTGGTATTCGTCTATTAAAATAAACCTGAAGCGTTCCTGTACCTGTTTTAATATTTCACTATTGTCACGCAGCAATCTGAAAGCCATTATCTGCAGAAACGCAAAATCCATCAGCTTCTCTTTTTCAACAAGCGAAACATATTCTACATATCCTTCCAGAATTCTCTGCATGTCATGAGTAAGTGTGTTCTCTTTGGAAAGTATTTTGATAAGCTTTTCAGGGTCTATCTCATTCTCAGTCAGGGTATTGTAAAGGCCGCAGACAATCTCTTCATAATTGGCCATATACCCGGCTTCTTTTATTAATAGGTCCCTCCATCCTCGTCTCCCCCCGAGGTTAAGCGCCGATTTATTCGCGAGAACAAAGAGCTTTTGCGCTTCTGAATCCAGAATCGTAAATTGAATACCGAAATCATGACCTGTAAAATAATCTTCAAGAATGGTTGCGCAAAGCGAATGGATAGTTGAAATATGCACTCTTCCGGCTTTTTTATCTAAAACCCTGTAAAGCCGGTGCTTCAGTTCGGTGGATGCTTTTTCTGTAAATGTGGCAGCAAGTATATTTTCAGGCTTTACATTCTTCTCTTCTATAAGAAAACGAACGCGCTCAATAAGAACACGCGTTTTCCCGGAACCCGGCCCGGCAATTACAATAGCCGGGCCCGTATAGTGGAATACAGCTCCCACCTGTTCAGGAGTCAAAGTAACAGCCATAACACCTCTCTATTCAGAAAAGGTATTCAGCGAAAATATGATATTTGATATATTATTTTTAAGAATTAAAAAGAATACTATTATTTCAAGTAAATTATTTTAGTATTTATATATTTTACAAACAACTGCCTGGGAAGCTGTTTTAGAAAAACGGCTGGTTTATTGAGGAAGCTTTAAAAACCCTGTAGAATACAGGGTTTCTGTTTGGGTTGCCCGGGACTCGAACCCGGAACCTATTGATTAAGAGTCAAGTGCTCTACCAATTGAGCTAGCAACCCGTTGATTGCAGGGATAAAAATAGACTGTACTGAATAACTGTCAAGATTTTTTCTGAATAAGTTTAATTTAGAAGACACAAAATCCGGAGGTTTTTGAACGAAGATTGGACGTATTTGAAACGGAGGGGATGCATATACGTTCCAGGTTATTATTGAATCGGTATATGTATAGAACCTGTAACTTGAAACCTGGAACATGGAACTTATATCATAAAAAGGATATACGTTTTTTTAAAGGCGGCTGGACAAAGCCCATACGACGCTTAGACTAAGATAGTACAGAGAGGAAGAAAATTAAATACCCTGCATAAAGGTTTTTTAAGACGGACTGCTCAGTTTGAGCTGTTCCTGAGTATATAAATGTTCCACTTTTTGTTTTGATGCGATAAATTCCAGTATATACTTGAATCTGCACGCAGCATCCAGGGGAGAAGCAATGCTATTGTCTGTAGCAGGCGGCAATTGTTGTATTCTTTTTACGTTCAAAGTCCTCTGGTCAGGATCTTTAATATAAATATCGTTTTTAAATAATAAAAAAGTATCAAATATTGACTTAATGATCCCGTCTGAGGTAATAAGATATGCCAGGTATAGATTCTTATCTGAATCCTTTACATTCCTTGTAAGATATTTCAATACCGGAAGTACTATTTCCGGGTAAAGATGAATATTTATTAATTCTATGACCTTTTTTTCAAATTCGTTATCCGATATTCTTCTTGTTGGAAAAGCAAGAGAAGGGATATAATAATTCCCGGTTTTGA
>CAZVYR010000341.1:0-4556 GCA_964631555.1 uncultured Leptospirales bacterium | reverse complement strand
CTGTTACAGGACTTAGGTGTTGATTATAGAAATTTTTTCGCACTTGATTCTCGGATCTATTTTTTATTCCGCTATGCATAAAATATTTTCCTTGACAAAATTTTCTGATAGAATATAGGTTATTTCACTTAGAATGAATGTTCTATCACTAACGCTACTAAATAATTAAAATAGTATCTTTATCTGAGATGTAATATCAGAGCGACTGCTGTAATTCTGTATTCGTTTCGGGAATAATATAATTTGAATAATATCATAATGAAAAAATTATATTATTTATATAGGGCCATCTATTTTCTCACTTAATTCCTGAATTTGTTTAATTTATAAAAAATTATCTACCTTTAATATTTTAAATTGCAGATCAATTTACAAAAATACCCTGCAGCTCCAAAGAAGGCTGTAATTGTTAGGATAGCACCGGGGGCATTCAATGGGGTACTTTATTAATTTACCTATCAAGAATTGTAACTGCCGATTAACTATTTTAGTTGCCTATCAACCATAGTATCAACAAATTTTTCGTTCAAACATTATTTAAAATAACGGAGGGGTAGTATGAAAAATACAATCATCGGGATTGTAATTGGAGTTATTATTACAGCGGTTGTTTGGTTAATAATGTCCCCAAAGTCCCAGATTGAAGAAGGTGTGGACGTTGCTTCGCTTGGGACAATTCACCTGAAAGTAGCCAATTTTTTTCCACCACCAACATTCCAATCCAGAATATTGGAGGAATTCTGTAAAGATTTAGAGACACGTACCAAGGGCGTGGTAAAGGTTGATTATTATAAGGGCGGATCATTGCTTCAATCTACAGCGATGTATGACGGTATAATAAACGGTATCGCTGATATAGGTTATTCCCATGTGTATTACACCGCAGGTCGTATGCCTGTTATCGAAGCCTGTGGCTTACCTCTCGGCTTTCCAACCGGATGGGTAGCAAGTCAGGTAATGAATGATTTCTATGATCATTTTAAACCAAAGGATTTTGATGATGTAAAGCTGCTATTGATGAATGCGTCACCCAGCAGTGCCATAGCCACTTCAAAGAAACCGATACGCAGGCTGGAAGACCTTAAAGGACTCACAATAAGAGCACCCGGAATAGCTGGTGAGATCATTAAGGCATTGGGTGGAAATCCGGCTCCTACAAAGATGACCGAAGTGTATGATGCAATCTCCAAAGGCGTCATAGACGGAGAGACTTCCAACTTTGAAACGCTTCTGGCTTTTAAATTTGCTGAAGTTGTAAAATATACAACCTCAGTTTGGCAAATCAACAACGTCTATCCATTTTATCTGGTGATGAACAAGAACAGCTATAATAAGCTTCCCGGGGGTGTTAAAACAATATTTAACAAACTTGTTGGAGAGTACAAAGAGCGATATATCCTGATGTGGAATGCCATCGATTTTATTGGTAAAGAATTTGGTTTAAAAAAGGGAGTAAAGTTTATTGAACTGCCAGATAGTGAGCTCAAACGGTGGCAGGATGCTGTCAAACCGGTAATCGAAGGGTATGTAAAAAGAATGGTAGATAAAGGCTATAAAGAACAAGAGGTCAGAGACTGGATTAAATATCTGAAAGAACGAAGTGATTTCTGGGATAAAAAACAAATAGAATTTCGCATCCCGTCAGCAGCCGGGCCTGCAAATTTGAGACCAGCAGCTTTCATACTAGGCCGTTAGGACGACATAGACTAAAATTTTTTCTTATTACCAGATAAAATTTCAATGTTATTAACATTAAGGCAGGTGCAGGATATAATTCCTGCATCTGTCAAGATATGAAGGAAAAGGAATAATGTTAAACAAATTAGAAGAGTTTAATCGCAGTTTAAGTGCTTGCTTTGAATGGATAGGAATTACAGGGATAATGCTGATGATGTTTATAACTTGCATTGATGTACTAGGGGCGAAAGTCTTTAAATCGCCTTTCCTTGGTGCCATAGACATCGTAGAGCTTTCACAAATTGTAACACTCTCCTTTGCCAACAGCATGACACTTATTGCAGGCCGCCATATCAGAGTAGAATTTGTTTTCAATAAGCTGTCAGCTAATACACAGAATTTGGTCAATACCATCATAAGTTTGCTTGATCTGGTGCTCTTTATTATAATTGTATGGCGAGTCATTGTGCTTGGTTATTCTTTTCACAGTTCAGGGGAGTATAGTATGACTGCTTACATTCCCTATCATCCTTTCGCATACGCAATTGCCATTGCCTGTATTCCCGTCATATTGACATTCTTAATAGTCTTTATTAAATCCCTGACAAATGAGGAGTAAAAAATGAGCCCGGATATTGTTGGTTTGATCGGTATTATTATTATGATTGTTCTTTTTATGTTAAAAATGCCAATTTCCTTTGCTATGGTCCTGGTTGGATTTGTAGGTCTTATTTCTTTAACCACCCCTGAAGCAGCACTTTCTTTCTTAGCCCGTGATATCTTCGATACCTTCTCATCTTATTCGTTAAGTGTAATCCCTATGTTTATCCTTATGGGAACATTTGCTTTTGCTTCAGGGATCAGCCAGAGGCTTTTCAAAACGACTTATACCTGGATAGGCCACTGGACTGGCGGTATGACGATAGCCACTGTTTTCGCCAGTGCCGGATTCGGAGCCATTTGCGGATCGAGCACAGCAACTGCCGCGACTATGGGCAAGATTTCGCTTCCGGAGATGAAAAAGTATCACTACGATGATAGTCTAGCCGCCGGGACTGTTGCCGCCGCCGGGACTCTTGGCATCCTCATTCCTCCCAGTACTGTTCTTATTGTCTATGGAATATTGACCGAAGAATCTATTGGAAAACTTTTCGTTGCTGGTGTTATACCGGGTATAATATTAAGCATCTTTTTTGCCATAACAGTATTTATTCTTTGCAGACGAAATCCAAAAATTGGCCCTCCGGGACCCAAGTTTAGCTGGAAGGAGAGGTTTCGTGCATTGGCCGGAGTGTTGGAGTCACTGCTTCTTTTCCTTTTAACCATAGGGGGATTATTTGCCGGATGGTTCAGTCCCACACAGGCCGGAGCGATAGGAGCAGGCGGCGCGTTAATCATTGGCTTGAGTAGAAGACAGCTTACCTGGAACGCATTTGTTAATTCAGCTAAAGACGGATTGCGAACATCCTGTATGGTATTGTTCATTATCATGGGAGCTACAATATTTGCACATTTTATGGCAGTAACCAGGATACCATTTCTCTTGGCAGACTGGCTCGGGGAACTTCCCATACCCCCTATGGCTGTTATGGCCGTAATCATAGTCATTTATTTTGTTGGCGGCTTCTTCATGGATGCCATGGGTCTGATTGTTGTTACCATACCAATATTTTTCCCTGTGGTTCAAAAGCTTGGATTTGATCCTATCTGGTTCGGCGTTATCGTTGTTATTATAAGCGAAATGGGAGTAATTACTCCGCCTGTGGGTGTAAATGTATTTGTAATAAATGGTATTGCTCCGGATATACCTTTGGAAAAAATTTTTAAAGGTATAATACCGTTTCTTATAGCATTGTTTATCTTTACAGTATTATTATTATTTATACCACAAATTGCAACTTATTTGCCCAGCTTTGCTACATATTAAGTACAAAAAATCAAACTCGTCTATAATCCCACGGGGGCTGCAACTATAATCTGCAGCTCCCTGCCCTCTTTTTTTTCTTCTTTTGCAATTTAATAATCAGGAACAATTACCCAAAAAGTTATATAAAAATGGTCTATTATTACTATTTAATGGACTCTTGTTCTGGCAGGGATATTATTTAAACTATTCTTTATAAATGCTCCACGGACTCTCTATACGGGGCTTTATCTCTTAATGGGATGGGTTGTTATTTTCCCGCCCAGGCGATTGATGGAAGCAATGCTTTTAAATGTTACATTACTGCTATTTTGCGGAGGGTTGTTTTATACAATCGGAGCAGTAATCTATGCCAAAAGAAAACCGGATCCAAAGCCCGGAATTTTCGGCTTTCATGAAATATTTCATATATGCATACTAATTGCCGTCATTTCACATTACATGGGGATATTTCTTTCGGTTTTTAATAAATAGCTGAAAGACAGTTTAACGGATTATAATGATTGCGCTAAAGGAATAAGCTAAATATAACGACTGTATAATGGTAGTAAAACTGCCTGTCTTACTGTTTTTTTCTAGGTTATAATTATAATAAGGAGTAAAAATATGACCTTCAGAATATTTCTTTTTTATATTGTAGTGAGTACATTTATTATTAATTGCGGTACTAATTTAAATACTAAAAACAGTGGTAGAATAAGGATTACCTTCAATCCATCCGAAACACAATCTAAAATTACGAAAATAGCAGTCTTTACTTTTAATGCAAATGCTGCTGTAAACTATGAATCTCAGGGGCCGGCTTTTGCAGACCAATATACAGAAGACTTCCGGCAAATCGGATACAACTGTATTGACAGAGACACTATTTCAAAAACAATGAAGGAACAATCTTTAAATCCAAGTGAACCTGTTGATTTAGATACGGCCATAAGAATTGGTAAACTATTAGGTG
>CAZVYR010000340.1:0-4576 GCA_964631555.1 uncultured Leptospirales bacterium | reverse complement strand
TCGTCAATTACGGCCATGCCTTCGCTTTCGGCTTTTTTCGCAAACAGGTATGTATAATGCTCAATTGCCGTTGTTTCCCTTATGAACAGCGCGTCGTATTCGGCAAGCCTGGCATAGTCTTTTTTTGTTATTAACTCGACATCAATATTTAACTTTTTTCCTGTTTTGATAAAGTTATTCAGGGCTTTTTTGTTGGAGGGAGGGTATTTTTCCTCGGGATTATACAGTATCGCAAGGTCATAACGAAGAACGGATTTTCCTCTGGGCGTGATCCATCGTTTCTTAGTATATTTGGATATTGAGCTTATGAAAAGTGCGGTCTTTTCGGGTGGGACCGTATTCAATGTCAGAGGTTTGATCGAGGATATTTCCCACTTATCGTCCTCTTTTTCAAATTCTATCCTGAGCAGGGGGCATCTGAATGTATCGAATATTTCCTCAGCAAGTACTTCAAAATGCGGATTGTCGCTTAATCCGAAAAATATGTAAATTTCTATTGTATCTTTTTCGACATGCTTAACCTTTGAACTTCGGAAGGTTTTTGTTGTTATATTATCCAGTTCATCGGTATCTATTCCTATCTGGTATATTGATTTTTTACTGAGGTCCCTCAATGTTCTTACCGAGGGTATTATCCTGTGTTTTCTGGCTTCAGCAAGCAGGGAGCAGAAATATCCTCTGCTTAAATATCTGTAACTCCTGGACAGATTTATTATTTTCGCGTCTTTGAGTTTAATGTATGCTTGGTCGGAGAGGTAATCTTTGATCGTTATTACTTTCAGTACAGGGAATTCCTTTTTCCAGTCGTTTAAGTTCTCAACAATTACTATGTATTTCTCAGTGCCGTTTTGAGGGGTTATTTTGTTTTTACTGACTGGTTCAGATTTCCCGTTCATTTGCTTATTATCAATGCCGCCTTTTGTCCGAATTTTCCGTATTTCGCCATTTTATCAAAATCTGTCTTGAATATCGGCATGTTAATTCTGTCAAGCGGTGATATCCCTGATTCTTCATCTGCATAGGGGTCGTGGCAGTAGATATACTTATCGTCAAAACCTGTCACAACAATCCAGTGCGGAAATTTTTCCCGGTAAATCCTGTATGAGCTTATTAGTATGACCGGGATGCCGCCTTCTTTTTTTCTTTCTTCCATTTCACTGATACCCAGACCGTGTTTAACAATAGTTATCGGCAGGGATGAGATCTGTTCTATGAAATCCTTTTGTACAAGCGTAATTACTTCTTTCTTCTCAGTGCTTCTGACTGAATCTATGAAAAACATGCCTTTCTGGTTTACATAAATATCGACTTTGAAGCCGCGGTTATATGCTGCAAGCGCCATTCCGTACGGGCCGCATCCGCCGTGCCCTGAGGTCATGAATATTGATGTGGCTTCTCTCCATATCCTGAGCTCGGTTTTTCTGTCAAGCGGTATTGAGGGGTCAAGAGAATGCATTGCCATCATGAGGGCTGAAGGTCCGCACGTGAAATCAAGGGTTTGCCTGTAATATGTTACAGGAGTAAGCCTGGGTTTCGGGTCAGGGTGAAGAAATTTCTCAAAACGTATGGCTGTCATCCTGTCTTCATAGTATTCGGGGATTATGCCGATTTGTTTGTATCCGAGCTTTTTACAAAGGCCTTTGGAAGCTTTGTTGTCGGAGCGTACTTCCAGCCTTAAGTAAACGCATTTGTGTCCGATAGCTTTCTTTTCTGCTTCGTTGAATAATAATTCGCCTATGTGCTTTCCCCTGAAATCAGGATGCACGGCAATCGAATACAACCTGGCGAGTGATGTCGCGGAATGGAACAGCAGAAGAGCATAACCGCTTATTGTTCCGTTTTCTTCCTCGTTTAAAAAGGTCTCGGCATTGCCTTTGGTTAACAGGTATTTAAAACTCCTCTTTGATAGCTTGTCTGTATCAAAGCATATATTTTCTATCTCAATTAGCTTACCGATGTCTTTTATTTTCGCTTTTCTTATCATTGTATAGAATTTCTGAATATGTTTTATTATATGGCAACTATATTAATTTTATCAATGGTTTTCATTAAAAAATTAAAAAAAAGAATATATGGAACGGAGAGGATACGACTATGAGACGAAGGGGAAACGGAGGGGAAGGGATTAAAAGAGACAGGATAATTTGTTTCAAGACGCTGAATATATAAAAATCAGAATAGTTTATGTGTTTTAAAGTAAATTACACAATAAATAGTCAACAATGTTGACTTATTTATAATTTATATGTAATATGTATTGACATTTATTAAATATATTTAATAATGTCCATAAAACGATTAAGCTTCAATTATTCTTCTAAAATCTTGCCTTTTCTTCAGGTAATAAATTAAAGTAGTAGTAAAGCTTAACACGGCGGAGGCTATATTCCGCTATAAAACAACAGGAGTAGTAGTATGATTCAAGGAACAGTCAAATGGTTTAACGAACAAAAAGGTTTTGGTTTTATTACAACCGTTGACGGAACAGATTATTTTGTACATCACACCAGTATTTCCGGCAATGGTTTTAAAACCCTGCAGGAAGGTGAGGATGTTGAATTTGAAATTGAAAAAGGCGAGAAAGGTTTAAAAGCCGTTAATGTCACTATTGTATAATCTTATTTAATTTCAATAAATTTAAAAAACCCGGTTTATCAAACCGGGTTTTTTTATATTTAAATATTTAGTATTTTACAAAAGCCCGCCAAGCCACTCGATTATTGTAGCTTCATAGGGAGCAAGCACCATACTCAGCTCGATGAAGTGTTCGTGTATAAATCTATGGGTGGAGAACAGGACTTTCCATTGTCCCCTGGTGTGTGAGTTTACCTTTTTCCATTTGGCGGAAAAGTTAAGCACTACAAATAATCTTTCATTTTCGTATTCCCGGAAGTATGCGATTACTCCATCATGCCCTTTGATGACCGGTTGCCATGTCCCCATGTGTAATGCTTTATTCTCTTTGCGAAGTTTGATAAGCATCCTGTAAAAGTTGAGCAGGGAGTAATTATCCCCTGATTCTGTCTTTACATTTGTTTTTTTATAATCATCGCAAAGCGGGAGCCAGACATTCCCGCGGGTAAAACCTGCGTTAACTTCATCGGACCACTGCATAGGGCTGCGCGACGGATCCCTGCCTGAGAACAATGGCCAGTAGTGTTTGCCGAGCGGGTCCATGATATCTTTTTTTCTTAATTTTATATTCTTCATGCCGATCTCTTCGCCGTAATATATATACGGCGTCCCTCTCAAGGTAAGCAGAAGAGCAGCAGCAACACGGGCGCGCTTCTTTGAATCATTGCCCCCGCCGAACCTGGTAATGCTTCGAGGCTGATCATGGTTCGAAAGTACGTTGCATGGCCAGCCATTCTCCGGTATATGCGAATACCACTTGCTGACGCATTTGTATATCTGCCTGGAGCTCCAGAAGCGATACATCATTGAAAAATCGAAGGCCATGTGCAGTTCGTCGGTTCCGTCGCCGAGATAGGTGGCTGAGAGTCTGGGATCTCCTGGCGGCAATGAAAAGACTTCTCCTACCATCATCCTGTCAGGGAGCCGGTTTAATAATATTCTAAGGTCTTTGAATATTTTATGCGCACTGTTCCTGTTTCTGTCGTATCTTATTTTTCTGAAATAGTGAGGTATCAGTGAAAAGGGATTACTCCTGAGATGTTTGTCCTTTACAAACCAGTTTACTACATCCAGCCTGAAGCCGTCCACCCCAATATCCAGCCAGTAGCGTATTATATCGAACATTGCTTCTTTCAGATCATTGTTCCGCCAGTTGACATCCGGCTGCTCCTTAAGGAAGGAGTGCAGATAATAGTGGCCCGTCTTTTCGTCCCACTCCCAGGCACTGCCTCCGAAGGTAGAACGCCAGTTATTTGGCGGCTTGCCTTTCTTCCCATCAGCCCAGATGTACCAGTCTCTTTTAGGGTTGTTAAGCGAACTTGCGGATTCAATAAACCATGGGTGAAGATGAGACGTATGGTTCATGACCATGTCCATAATGATCCGGATGTTTTTTTTATGAGCTTTATTCAGCAGCCTCAGGAAGTCTTTCATTGTCCCGAATACCGGATCAATGTCTCTGTAGTCGAGTATGTCATATCCGAAGTCGTGCATAGGCGAGGTATTGACAGGAGACATCCATATTGCATCTATCCCGAGATCAACAAGGTAATCAAGTTTCATGGTTATTCCGCTTATATCGCCAAGGCCGTCGCCGTTTGAATCGTAGAAGCTTCGGGGGTATATCTGGTAGATTACTCCGTGCTTCCACCATATCAGGTTTTTGTTTTGCTTTTTTATCGGGTCACGCATTTTCAGGAATGTCTTTTTCGTCTGTTTGAATATAGGTTATATTTACTTTTTCGTTCTCCTTTAAAAACGCCATTGCGTTTCTTGCGGCATTCTCCATATCCTCTTCAGGGTTACCGGACATATTCCCGTGCCCGGGATATATTTCTTTGATGTTATATGTGTTAAGAGCCATAACGGAATTTATATAATCCCCGACGCTGCCGGACTCGGCAATATACGAGAGTGTGCCTCCTGCGAATATGGTGTCTCC
>CAZVYR010000339.1:0-4583 GCA_964631555.1 uncultured Leptospirales bacterium | reverse complement strand
CGAAAAAAATTAATCAACAAATTGACTTTCAATAAATATTTGATTAGTATTAAGTGATGTTTGTTAAAGAAGTGATCCAAATTTTTGTGTCCCGGATATCTTGGGATTTAGTGATTCTTTTATAATTTAAATATGTTATGTAATAATACTCTAACACTATGAAGACACATACTAATAAAAATACCCATAACAATAATTATGCAGATCTCTCTGATAATATCCCATTATGCAATTGTATTTTCGGAGAAAAGTACAGAAGCGAATTGAAGGAAATCAACAAACATGAGATAATAGTTAAAATAGCAGAAATGCTGGGCCCTTCACCCTGTGAATTAAGCAAAGCTGAAGTTATTTTTGACCGTGTTAAATACGTAATTGCCAACTATATAATCCATCATGAGTATGATCCTACCAAAGGCGTCAGTGCGGATCTGTTACTATGGCTCGATTCCCAGACAGACCCCAATAAATCAAAGAGGCTGAATAAATTTATTTCCAGGTTCTTCAAATAAGTTGAATAAAAAGAAGTTATTATTACATTCATGCTGCGCGCCTTGTCTCGGGCATGTATTTGAGTTGTTATCTCCTGAATATACCATCTTCCCGTACTTTTACAATCCAAATATAGCACCCCTAAGTGAGTATTATAAAAGGCGCGAAGAAATGGAGAGATTTTGCGATTCCAAAGCAATCAGGCTATATAAAGGCGAATATGATGCCAGGGACTGGACGCTCGCAGTCAAACAATACAGGCATCTAGGCGAAAAATCTCAAAGATGCTGGACATGTTATAATTTCAGATTAAGAAAAACTTTCGAATTCGCGCTGGAAAACGATATCGGAACAGTAGCTACAACATTATCAATAAGCCCCCATAAGAACTCTGAAAAAATAAACCATACAGGAAAAAAGCTAAGTAACAACTATGGTCCGGCATTCCTGGAAGCAGATTTCAAGAAGAATGACGGATTTAAAAAATCACTGGAAATATCAAATAAGTACGGATTTTACAGGCAGAATTACTGCGGGTGTGTGTATTCAATGCAGGAGAGAAACAGGAGGCTTTCTGAGAATATAGAGAAAAATAAATAATTTTTTTTTTAATTTTTTTATAGACAATTAGCATAAGATATTAATATTAGCAATTATTCTGTAATTATGTTAATATTTTCCCCAGTAATTGGCGTAACGTTTATATTATCCATATCATAATCAGAGGAAGAGATATGGACATTATATATTCATTAAGTAATTATCCCCGGACTCGGCAATCAAAATGATTTAAATCAGAATTGAGAAATGTACAATGGAATGTACAATGGAAAGAAGAAAATTAACAAGAATATCTTATTTTGCTGATACAAAAATCGTACATGACTTCGGTTCCTTGGAAGGAGTAATAGACAATCTAAGTATTGGTGGAGTTTTTATTAAAACCAATGGACAGATAGCCGTAAATTCTAAAGTCAATCTGATTATGTTTCTTGGAGGCAACCATAAACCGCCAATTGATATTCAGGGTATAGTTAACAGAAAGGAAAGCGATGGTATTGCTATAAAATTTGACGATTATACTGAACTAAATAAAAAGCTTTCCGGTACATTGAATTAAAATCTCCTGTTAAAATTTCAGACTTATACAATTAATGTTTCTTTGCATTGTTGAATCTCCACACAAACTGTTAGAGCTTCTTAAGAAATCACTGATTTTAATATCCGGATTCTGATACATATTGTGTTTAATATGAAATCACTATGCATGTGCTTCCGAAATAAAGAGTATAGATTTTTTTATAAGTGGTAAATAAAAAATGGAACCATTCCCCTGTTATCGGGTTATATATAATAATCTAAAGATTATATAATAATTTTTGTATAAATTTAACTGAAACATTTAATGAAGTTTGAATGTCTAAGTAAAATAAGTGATTATATATTATTTAATAAATACGTAAATGGAAGCAATCTCCCATCCAATAAATACTTAAATGGGAGTAATTCCCTGTTTTTTTTTAAAAGACATTCCAGTCATGCAATATTTTGACTAAATATGCGTCTTTATTCTTAAGAAGCTGGATATCAATTTCATACAGACACAGCAATATCATGTACACCATATAAATCGTGTACATACCAAGATAGTGCGCCTTTTTTGTAATTAATCCTGCCCGGGATAATGGCGGAAGTAGTTGCGGAAATACACGAAACTGCCGGTACTCTGGCATACAATTATTTCTTTAATAATTATATTTACCAGTTATTCATAAAATTATATTTTTTATATAACAAACTTGTTGCAAAACTGGTTTTCCCAGCCGCAGGCGTTAGAAAACCTTACATTTTAAGAGAAATGCGACAACCCTAATATAAATTGTAATAATTATTTACTCATTTTTTAACTGACTTTTTTATGCTAATACAGTTTATCTTATCGCAAAATTAGTTTAATTTTAATAAATTTCCCGCCGCTTATGCATACCTCCTGGATGAAGCGGCTGTGGTAACATCCTGTCCCCCCGAAATTTATTAAAATTAAACTAATTTTGCGATTCAACGATAATTTCGAGAATAAAAAGTCAGTCAAAATGAGTTATTTAACATATTTACAGGACATCTATAATGAAGAAAACCAGGTTGATGATAGCAATACTTTTTCTTATTATTACAAACATTAATTATTTATATGCGGAAGAAAACCGGCTTACCCTTAAAAATGCTATTGATATTGCTCTCGAAAATAATAACACTTATGCAGTATCACTGGAACAAGTAAAAGAAAGCAGGCTTAAAGTCAGGGAAACATGGAGTATGCTGTGGCCTGCATTATCCACTGATGTCTCCTATACAAGACTCGATGATAAAACCGGAGCCAATTCTTATGTTGAAGGACAATACAACATCAGATTCGTAAACGCTGAACTTGCGATTAATCCCGGAGTATTCTATAACAGCCTGCAGGCATCAAGGAATGCTCATATAATCTTCGAAAATGAAGTTCGTAAAGTAAAGCTGGATACTACTATACAAACCATTAAGTTATATTATCAGTTGCTTCTTGCAGGAGAATCAATAACACTGAGGGAAGAATCCACCAAAGCCCTTGAAGAAAATCTGAGAGTAATTACAGTGGGATACAATAAAGGGACGTTCTCAAAATTAGATTTTTTACGTGCTAAAGTATCTTACTCCAATGAAAAAACCCAGTTGATAAACGCGCAGAACAACTATCTTTCCGCCAGGGCTGCCCTTAATATTCATTTAGGCAAGAATATAAATGCACCTGTTAACCTGGTTGACCTTTCGGAGATAAAACTTAATGAAGAAGTGCTTTCTTTATTAAAAACCCCGGAAGACAAAGAAAACGAAATGATCAATGATCTGATATCCGAATCATTAAAGAACAGGCCTGAATTGATACAGATACAAAGCAAGAGAGAGGCACAGATCTATGGTGCGAAAGCTTCCGAATCAATATATTTATGGCCAAGCTTTTTTGTTTCAGGGAACTACGGGAAAACAAAATATATCCCAAAGAAACAGGCATCCAAGGAATTCCCGCCGCCTTCCTCTCCGGAAGAAGCCATGATCCAGGGTTACTTATCCGCTTTAAGCAGCACGGGCCTGAAGGAATCCTGGGAAACTAACTGGGCAATAACGGTCGGTGCAACATATAAGTGGGGCGCGCTTTCCCCGGTTGATCCGGCTCATGCAAAGGCAGGACAGTCCAGGAGCCAGGCAAAACAGACAGAATATCAGATGGAAGATTTTATAAAAAGCATAAGGCTTGAAGTTCAGTATGCTTATTTAAAACTGAAATCTACGTCCAATTCAATAAAATCACAGCAGGGAAACATAGAAACCGCGGAGGAATCCCTGAAAGTCAGCATAGCTCAATTCAGGAACGGTATTATCGATAATACCAAGCTTCTGGACGCGAATGTGCAGCTTACTACTGCGAAAACACTGTATATACAGGCATTACATGATTACCAGGTAGCTAAAGCCGAATTAAATAAAGCAATTGGAAAAGATGTTTTTGCTCTTGAATAATTTTAGAAATTATTATATTGCACTTTTTTGTTATATTCAGAAGGGCTTCGGCTTCCCCTGCGAATTCCGGTATATTAAAACTGAGAATTTACACCCGAAGCTGTATATGTAATCATAAACGATAAAAAACCGGAGGACTTGAATAAGTGAAGAAAAAAATAATATATTTAATAATCGCGGCTATAGCATTGCTCGCCGCATACAGGATTTATGTTTTCATATCTGTAAAGATCAATAGTAATAAAGATAACAAACAAGTCGAAAGGGAAATTCCTGTAAAAGCCGTTGCCGTTAAGACCATGAATATAATTGATAGCATGGATTATACAGGGGATATTGTAGGCACTGAAGTCGTACATGTTTTTTCCCAGGTCCCAGGTAAAATTAAAGAAATAACCAAAAGAGAAGGACAGCATGTAATAAAAGGACAGACGCTGTTTAAAATAGACCGGGACATAGTAGGTATGGAATATATGCCGGGAATTGTAGAGTCACCTATAACAGGATATATAGGTAAAATATTGGTTGATAAG
>CAZVYR010000338.1:0-4599 GCA_964631555.1 uncultured Leptospirales bacterium | reverse complement strand
GTTCATCTCGAAATTCATGAAAATAAATATCCCGCGCGTAAACCCCTCAAACCCGTTCTTCAAACACCAAAAAGCTGGTTCCAGGATACCTATCCACTCCGTTTCAGCCTCCTATGTGCTCCCACCCTTGTCCGGGACCCTGTCATCACACAAAAAGAGAGCCCCAGGCTGAGAATAAGCAGCATCTTACAGTCAACCCGGTCCAAAAAACAAACATCAAACCAAAAACGCGGAGAGAGCTATGCCCTGACATGTATAAGTTCCACGTTCCAGGTTGAAAGTTCCATGGAAAAGAAAAATTCATCTCCTTTCCCCTGGAACCTGAAACTCTTTTCTTTCCTTGGAACTTGGAACTTATTTCCTTCCTCTCCGTCTCAAATACGCTTTTCCTTTCACTATCCCTCTGCAAACACGATCAGCTTCTGCAAATCAAACTTGATCATACGATCATTTGCATCTGACTGAATCTGTCGCAGCACGCTTTTCTCCCCTCTCCTTTCGGGCCGGGTGTGAGGTCTCTTTCTGCCACGATCTTCCTCCCTCGCACCCTGCCCTTTCATCGCTTCCTGTACGTCTCAAAGTCGCTTCCCCTCCGTTCCGAAGTCGGTTCTTCTCCGTAGATAACAGATGAATGCGGCAGTTTTCTATATTAAAAAAATACTTGAAAAAGTATGCATTGATAGCGTCATAGAAGCATAAGCTGCGGCAATCCTATACAACTTGGCAAAGAACCAATGCCGGATTACTCAATACCACAGGCAGTTATAGAGACAGTATGCTCCGGCCTATATTTTGCTATTGTATGGAACAGCAATGAAACTTTGCCTATTATCTTTATAAATGCTGAAAAAAATAATAAAGGCTCTATTCTCCGGTAATTATGACCTCGTAGTGGCGGATGAGATCATGACATCACACTTTTTCAAACTGATTTCCACTCAGGAATTACTAAGCCTGATAAAAGAAAAACCGGATGGTATTGAGCTTATACTGACAGGACGTTATGCGCCGCAGGAAATCATTGAGGCCGCAGATCTTGTGTCTGAAATGAAAGAGCTCAAGCATTATTATCAGATAAATGTACCGGCCAGAGAGGGTATTGAACGCTGACAAATGCCAGTTTTCCTGATTATATGGCATCCTTCGTCTTTATTAATACTCTTTCAACCACAGGGGATTTTACCGGATCAAGCCAGAGCCCCTTCAAACAGACCCATTCCTAAATAAACTTAACAGGCACTGGAATAAAAGTAAGAATGAATATTAATACACAAATCCATCCGAGCGCTTTCTCCCCTGGAGAAAGCGCTTCGCCGTCCTCTACAGGCGGATGCCCTATCATCAATAAAAAAAGCGCGATAATGATCCAGACAATCCAGCCCGGCCATACAAAACTGAGTATAATCAGGGCAATAAACACAGCCCACCCAAAGAAAAGCTGTTTCCTTCCGAGAAGCGCATAAAGAATATGGCTGCCGTCTAACTGGCCAATAGGCATCAGGTTCAGGCTTGTCACAAGAAAACCAACCCAGCCTGCCCATGCATACGGGGAAAGAAATATATCATGCCCTGCGGGAATATTACCGTGAATAGCTTCAGTAATGAACGCAAAAAGAAAAGAATCCCCGAAGACAGGCATAAAACCGTCAGTGCTGGCAGGCAGAGGCCTTATCTCGGAAAAATATATACCGACAATAACCGCAACAAGGCTCAGTATAAAACCAAACAACGGCCCCATTGCGCCTATATAAAGCAAAGCCCTCTTATCTTTTATCGGGGACTTTATCTTGATCACCGCGCCCATAGTACCTATTATTGACGGGAAAGGAATGAAGTACGGCAATGTTGCGTTTATTCCAAAATGCCTTGCTGCCAGGTAATGTCCCATCTCATGAGAAAGCAGGATAGCCATTATCGTAATTGAGAACGGCAGGCCGCTCAGTATCAAACTCCCGGCAGACTCCGTAGTCTGTGACCCTGCAAGAGTAGTCGTTATAAATGTAATCACAAAGAGCAGAATATTTATCCATAAACGGCTTTTACCGCTGTCATCTGCTTTCTTTATCCTTCTGATCAGCCCTGCCTTAGGATTCATATTAAGAAGGGCAAAATAATTGTTTAGTATTCTGATTATCTTATTAGCCACGTTACCTCTTTATTAACAGCCCGGAGGACTGTATGCAATGCTTATTTAACAGGCAAAAAAACCTGAAAATCTTATTACTAAAAAATACTAACAAAAAGCACTCAATGTCAAGCAGTAAAGAACGGCAAACATATTCGCCCCGTACGCTCCCTGAGTGCTCCCGAAGGGAGCAATCTTGATTGACAACACAAACACACTGAATAATATCATGGCATATTTTTTAAAACAGGATATAAAATGAAAATAACGGCCGTAATACTCGCAGGCGGGGCAGGCACAAGGCTCTGGCCTTTAAGCAATGAAGAGAAACCCAAGCAGTTCCATGATTTTGACGGCAAAGGCTCTCTGCTCAATGCCACAATAAAGAGGCTTATGCCTTTAAATCCCGATATCTGCATAATAGCAACCGCGCGAAAATACAAAGACATGAGCAGAAAAGAGCTGGAGGCCGCGGGCCAGTACGGAATAATACTCTCTGAGCCTGTGCCGAGAAATACCGCGCCCGCGATCCTGTATGCAGCGGCCTACCTGTCAGGCCTTTATGACGACGCGCTAATGATCGTGCTCCCTGCCGATCATTATATTAAACGCAACGATATATTCCGGCAAACAATTTCAGCGGCTATCGAAGCGGCAAAAGATGATTATCTTGTAACCATAGGCATCAAACCCCGGCACCCGGAAACAGGCTACGGGTATATAAAGGCAGGAGAACCCGCAGGCAAAGCCTTTATAGCAGAGCGCTTTGTTGAAAAGCCCGACAGGGAAACTGCTGAACAATATTTACAGGACGGAAATTACTACTGGAATGCCGGCATCTTTGTCTGGAAAGTATCGACAATAATGTCATGCTTTATAAAATATATGCCAGGCCTTTACAAAACCTTTTCCCAGCTTGCCGGGCTTGATCCCAAAGCCATAGAATCCGGCTCAGGCAACGCGCGAAAAATAACGGAAGACATATTCGCGTCAATAAAGCCCGAGTCCATAGACTACGGGATAATGGAAAAAGCGGAGAATAAAGTTGTAATACCAGCCGACTTCGGATGGACAGACCTCGGAAGCTGGAACTCAATAGACGAAATGATAGAGCCGGATGAGAATAATAACAGGAACACGGGTACAGCCCCTGTTTACATATCGTCAAATAACTGTTCGGTGTTCAGCGAAGGAAAAACGATCGCTCTTGTAGGGGTCAATGATCTGGTCATTGCTGAATCCGGGAATAACATTCTTATAATGAACAGGAACAACAGCCAGGAAGTAAGAAAGGTAACGGAGATCATAAAGAAAATAAAAGCCTGAGCCTTGCAGCATATAAGATCAATACTGCCTGCGCTCTTACTATATCTTATTTTTATACACCAGCAGAATATCTTCGGCTTTTTTATAATCGCCTTTATACGTATACAGCAGGCCAAGCGTGGTCATCTCACGCAGGCCCAGCTCACCGCCTATCATTAGCTTCTCCATCTCTATTATTCTGCCGTCAATATTCCCGGCTTCTTTAACCTTGTTCTCGAACGTGAGGCTTTCAAGATAATCCTTAAAGATCGCATACTTCGGGCTCGAGTGAACAGCAATGGTCAGGTGGTTCAGCGCGTCATTATACCTGCCCATATGATAATAGCAGAACCCGAAATACTTATTCAGAAAAACCTTATCATCCGCAACGTCCCTGATAATATTTAAACGGGAAAGCGTTTTTTCATACTCCTTCCAGTCATAATAAATAAAGGACAAAAGGTAATTTGACTTTAAATGCTTCTGGTCGATCTGAACAACGTTCCTGAAATAATTTTCAGCCATACGCTGGTCTTTAAGATTGAAAGAAGCCATGCCTGTATAAAAATTCCCTTCAAGAAAATCCGGCTTCTTAACAAGAGATTCTTTAAAATAACCTAACGCGGTCCTGTAGTCCTGCTTGTTATAATACTCCACACCGATATTGAGCAGCAGCCTGTGATTCCTGTCTATCCTGAGGGCTTTTTCAAATGTTGAACGCGCAAGATCATTCTGACCTGTCCTTGCATATATCTCGCCTATATTATTATAAGCTTCAATAAAACCAGGATAGATCTTGAGCGCCCTGTTATATTCATTCAGAGCAGTATTGAAATCCCCCCTTGTGGAAAAATCGAGTGCTTTATTATAAATATTAATCGCCTCTATAGGGACTGATGAGAAGCTCATATAATTCCTCCTGTTTTAAAAAACATCCCGCCCTTTATATTTCCTGGAAACCCGGCGCATAATACATGGAATTGGGATAAAGCCCGGAAGGTCTTATAGAATAATTATCGGTTAATATTATAATTTCATAAAAAAGAATTCAATTATAATATTAAAGAAAAAATAATATGCGAATCATTGATACTTCGGTTTGCCTGTTCTGATTGATAAAAGCTCTGTCCTGCCCGACTTGTATTCCAGCCTGACTTTATCATTCATAA
>CAZVYR010000337.1:3369-4602 GCA_964631555.1 uncultured Leptospirales bacterium | reverse complement strand
CACTATAAACGCAAGCAGGGCAGATTTGCCTATTTTATTCCATTTCAGACCACCTTCCTTCCATGTTAAACCGTAGTCAGATGCAGTAGCGCCTTTCTTTTTATTGGAGAGATAGTGCCACGCCAGGAAGAGAATCAAGGAAATAATTCCGACGCATACAGCCCAGAACATGATGATATTTGTAATTTGCTCCGGCCAGATAAAACGTGCCTGCAGCGGAGACGTCGGATTAAGGTGATGATAGGACCAGAAGTAGTAATAAATAGGAAGCGGAATGATTATCATAATAACAGCTCCTATCCACCATGACTTGCCTGATAAGGATTTACTCGATTGAGGTTCTTCTTTCAGCTCTTTAAAATATTGAGTATTAAGTAAATACCCTCCGAGTGCAATAATAAGTACTACCATACCTATCAATGCAATAAATGTAAATATCTCTTTCCAGCGCCAAATCTGATCTGATGGGGAGAGATTATTGCCGCCTTTTAAAGTGGTCTGCATCCATTCTATTCCATTACCAATACTCTCACTAGTCCAGGTCGTCATTGGATGAATGACAGGAGGCATATACAGTTTTCTTGCAGTGCCTTTTTCGATTGATCCGTAAAGCTTTCCGACCTGAATAGTCTCAGTAGTATTAAATATTTTTTTCAACTTTTCACTATTGACAAGAAGGCTTGGTTTGGGCACTCCCCAAAAGAATTCCGAAAACTCGTCATAGAGGCTGTAAACCAATGCAAAATTTTTAGGATAGGTGGGTGAACCTGCCGGTACGCCGAATGGTGCGAGACCTAGTGCCGAACTCATGCATAAAAAAGACTTATAGTCGTTAGGCATTACCGCTGCTGCTATCGCTATTGCCCAACCTCCCATTGAATGTCCCTCGAGCCCGATATTATTTGTATCGACAAAATCAAGAGATCGCAAATAGGCGAGCGCGTCTATTCCGCCAAAACCATTGGCAAATGCGGGTGCATCGGAATAGCCATGTCCTGGCTGATCAACAGCAAGAACAACGTATCCGCGACGGGAGAATTCAATGCCAAAAGCATCCTGAGCCTCACGTGAATTGTAATATCCATGAATTGCAACTATTCCCGGAGCTTTATTTTTCGCACTTGCTTCTTTCGGAATATAAAGTAAACCGCTCATCTCTATGTGCTTTGGTGTTTTTAATTCCGGAGCACTGGGATTCATTTGTGTAACTGTAGAGCCCATAAAACGCACATC
>CAZVYR010000337.1:0-3359 GCA_964631555.1 uncultured Leptospirales bacterium | reverse complement strand
ATCCCGAACTTCAACGCTCCCGCATCCTGTCTGGACGAGGTAAGCAAAAAATCCGCCTCCAAAAATCAAGACAAGCGCGATGATCATAGCTAAATTAAACAACTTTGGTCTTGAATTGACGCTCATGACAACCCTCCTTATAATATTTAAATTATTTATTATTGTAAATAAGAATGTCTATATGTATCTCTCTGTTATAAAAATGCAAGTAAAACTTGCAATTATTCCATAAAAATGCAACTTTTACTCGCATTTTTATGGAATAATTGTCTTCTTGAAGGATTGTTAATATAAAAGGCTGCGAAGATTGAATAATTGATAGAGGGATAAAATGGATAGTTTAGTCAATTCCGTGAGTAAGAATTTTACTTAAACTTTTAATAAAGTTTTTTATATCGGTGCTTGAGATCTCTTTGTCGTTAACAGAATTCCAGATAAAGGCCGCCAATGATGCACTATTAAATATATTTGACAGATCATTGATGTAAATTTTTTTTATCTTATCTTGCTTATGCATTTCATGAAGTTTTTCATTAAAGAGATTAATAATTGCTTTTATTCCTTGTATATGTGATTTTACAAACTCTGAATCTTTGTTTCCTAATTCATTTAAGCATGACAGATGTACTTCCTTATTTTTCTGAAATTGTCTGTAAATCATCAGGCCAAACTTATAAAGAAAATCTTCAACGGTTGGAAAATCTTTCTTCAGAAATTTTTTAAGAGGATCCGTTATGGAATCTGCTATTTTATAAGTTTCGGCAATAAGATTTCCTTTGTTTTTAAATTTTCTGAAGATCGTAACTTCATTAACTCCTGCTTCCTCTGCAATTCTTTTAGTGGTTGTATTTGTGATCCCGTATTTCCATATCAATTGCAGTGTTGCATCCAGTATTCGCATTTTTGTAGTATCCTTTCTGGTATCTGAATCAGGAGTTGTTTTCTTTTGTTTTTTCATTTTTAATATTGTTTGGATATTGATTTTATATTCAGTATAAATATTATGGTTTTTTTTCTTGAGATCAGGGAAAATAATTTTTAAAATAATCTATTATTACTTTATATTATAAATACAATCTATAAAATAATAGTATTAATTTGCAAGGAAAAGATATTTCACATTAATATTAGTTTTCAGTTATCAATAATTAATTGAGTGGACTCAATATTGTTGACATAATAATAATGCAGAAAGTAAAACCAAAATAAACATAACAGGAGGCTAAATGAAAGATTTTAAAGGTAAAGTCGGTTTTATTACAGGTGGCGCGTCCGGCCTTGGTTTTGGGCTGGCAAAGGTATTCACTGAAGCAGGCAGTAAGATAGTTATTGCAGATATCCGCCAGGATCACCTTGATGAAGCTATGAAATATTTCAAGGGAACTGATGCACAAGTCCATCCCATCAAGCTTGATATAACCGACCGGAAAGCGTTCGCCAAAGCAGCTGATGAGGTAGAGGAGATATTCGGAGGTCCTCCTGAACTTCTGTTTAATAACGCCGGAGTCAACACTTTCGGCCCGGTTGAAGCCACTACCTATGACGACTGGGACTGGGTCCTGGGTGTTAACCTGTTCGGTGTTATCAATGGGATAACCACATTTCTTCCGCGCATGATCAAAGCCGGGAAAGGCGGACTTCTCTACATAACATCATCCGGCGGCGGTCTTATCGGGACTCCGGGATGCGTAGCTTACAGCGCGGCTAAGGCGGCTGTCATCAATATGGCGGAAAGTTACAGGCTGGGCCTTGCGCATTATGGCATACAGGTTGCAGTAGCCTGCCCAGGCGGAATAAAATCAAATATCGGCGAATCCGTCTTAACCAGGCCTGAACACCTGAAGAACAGCGGATATGTAGAGGATGAAAAGGTCATGAACGCTCTTAACCAGGTGTACACTAAGGTGGGGATGGACCCGGTTGACCTGGCCAGGATCATTAAGGATGCGATTGAGAATGAGAAATTTTATATTCTTCCTCCGGGTATGGGCCGTGAATTGGTTGAAAACCGAAACAAAGAACTCCTTGATTCAGTTGTAGAAGCAGCCCCTCCGACTCCTGAAGAAATGGAAAAAATGGCTGAAGGCTGGAGTTATATGAAGGATGTAGGCGGGATTAAAGAAGGCCTGGACTGGGTTAAACCTGCTCCGCCAAGGCCGATTGGCCCTCCGAATCTGAGAGTGAAAAAATAAAATATAATAATATATGAAATTCCAGGCATCCGGATGAGGATGGAATATTTCAATGGGGCGAAGCTTATCCTTATAAAAGTATTTTAGAGAGCAATATAGGAAAGCACGAGTTATCTGTAAAATATGAGAGGGATAGATAATCGGTTTTATTGTTTTAAATGCATATCAATAGCTTGATAATAACCTTTCATTAATAACATAATCATGAAGGAGAGACTAATATGACGGATAAACCAATCAATATTTATGATGTTCTTAGTCCATGGGCAGAAGCCGATCCAATACCTTTCCGGGGGATTACTCCCAGGCCGGGCAGCCTTGACGGAAAGAAGATCGGGTTGTTCAGAAATTCCAAAAGAGCTGCATTACCAACTTTGCAGGTAGTTGAAAGAAGATTAAAGGAGAAATTTCCATCAGTTGAATTTTCGCAGTTCTCCAATCTCAAGCCAAATGAAGTTGTCACTGACCAGGATTATAAAGAGGAATTCGAAGAGTGGCTTAAAGGGGTTGACGCGGTAATTACTGCGTTCGGGGATTGAGGGTCATGTACAAAGTACCTTGTGTACGACTCTATAGTTATAGAGGACAGAAAAAAGCCTGCAGTAGCATTGGTGAACAAAGGATTTGTTAATGACGCGGAGTCTGCTTCCAGGGGTAAGGGTATGCCTGTGCTCAGGTATATTCCGACAGATGTTCCCTGCGAAGCAACTATAATTGAAGATATTGAAGCCGGAATAGACGGGGCATTAGACGCACTGGTATCCGCATTGACAGAGCCTCTGACACCTGAAGAGGAAGCCCCGAAGCCGAAAAAGGCGGAGAAGCCCGCGAGGATTATTTTCAAAGGCAGCCTGGAAGAGGTAAACCGGTTTTTCTATAAAAGGGGCTGGACTGACGGATTGCCGGTTATACCGCCGAATGATGAAGCGGTCGCAGAGATGCTGACAGGTACTGACCTGGCGCCGGATCATCTGCTTGGAGAACTGGAATCGCGAATGGGTAAGGCGACTGTTGAAAAGATCGCAGTTAATGCAGTTATGGCAGGCGCTCTTCCCATTTACATGCCGGTTCTGATAGCGGCAACAAAACTGCTGCTTGAATCGGAACGCGGTTTCAACGGCTATACTACTTATGGGTTCAGCACAGGATCGTGGGCGCCGTTCTGGA
>CAZVYR010000336.1:0-4624 GCA_964631555.1 uncultured Leptospirales bacterium | reverse complement strand
CTTTAAATGCTCTCACGGTTTTTACTCCCTGAGATTTTTCCTCTTCTGCAAAAGGTTCAATATCGGAAAATTCAAAGTCACTTTCGTCACCCACGAAACTCTCCATGTCTATTTCCGGAAGCTCATCTTTATCAATAGGCATAAATGAAGCGTCTTCTTCTTCAGCTATTTCCATGCCGATATCCAGATCTACTTCAGGAGCAATTTCATCAATACTCAGTCTTATATCTTCTTCTGTTGCTTCCTCGGAGACATGTTTTTCATCTGACACGAGTTCATCAGGCGTAAGACCGGCATCAGAGAGTGAAATCCTCTCATCATCTTCATCAAGGACTTCGCCTTCTTTCAATTCTTCAACTTCATCAAGAGTAAGATCAAGCGCATGCAGGTCTAAAGTAATATCCTCATCGTCATCCAGGCCTGCTCCCTCTGCCTTGCCAGGCTTAACGGTAATTGTGTCAATATTATCATTATCATCAAGATCAGTAATTTCCATGCTTTCTGTTGTAAAGGGTTCAATGGATTCGGACAACTCTTCTATCTCAAGGCCATGCTCTGATGCGGCCTCTTCATCATTTTCAAGCTGTATGTCCAGTGAATCCAGATCAATGGTTATGTCCTCATCTTCATCTTCAGACGCTGGCCCGCTGGAAATCGCTTTATTGTTTTCAATATCATCAAAAGCAACTATATCATTATCTGTTTCATCGCGTGAGAAATCTTCGGATGAGGCACTTTCTTCTCCGATTGCGTCATCCAAAGGATTAAAGTCATCAAGCATATCCGTGCTTATTTCTTCTTCAGATTCGAAGATCATTTCGTCATCTTCCGGGATGCCGGGTGTTTCAACCTGTTCAAAATCATCTAATATTTCATCTTCAATATCCAGGTCTATGTCCTGTGCATCTTTAATTACTTCTTCTTCAATGGTATCTTCAAGAGTATCTTCTGTGATGTCTTCTAATTCTTCAGGTATATTTTCTTCGGTAATGTTTATCTCGTCTTCCGCGGTTTTCCCTGCTGAGGATATTTCTTCAAGGTCTTCAATATCCGGAATATCTGCTTCATAGGCGGACAGGGACTCCTCTGCATCTTCCAGTTGCATATCCAGGTCTTCCAGGCCGGTTTCTGATACGGATTCATCCTTTGCAGTTTCATCATCAAAGTCATCTATGTTAAAATCCTGCTCTTCTTCACTTAGAATTTCGGTTACACTTTCATCTTCAAATCCGGCAGATACTTCATCATTAAAATCAAGATTATCTTCTGATTCTGCGAGGTTATCCGCTTCTTCAAAGGCTTCTTCATCAGGAAGTTCTTCCATCAGGAGATCAGGTTCTTCTTTTATTTCTTTTTTCCTGTTATCTATTTCGACGTTTGTTCCGCAATTGGGACAGCTAAATCCAAATCTTTTACCTTCGACTTTTGAATCTTTTACTGAATATTTAGAGTCACAATTTGTGCAACTGACTATCATTACCCTCTCCTTACTCTATTTGCCTGGGAAATACCTTTCGTTTATGCTGTTTTGAATTATTAAAAAGGATATTGGTACAAAGAAAAACATATACCATTTCAGATCCCTGTTGTTAAGTTGTTCGGATTTTTGCATATATTTAAGGCTTAAATAAATATACCAAATCCCGCATGTGAAAATAATTAGTAAAATATTGGATAGCGGATTATCATCCAATATTTTGCTGACCCTGGCAATCCACCAAAATAAATATAGTCCACCTGTCAATAATGTCAGCAATAATAATACTATGAGATTATTCTCCGGATAATAGTCAATTTCCATTTTTTCCTCTGCGGTAATAATCTATATTTGTTGTAAATATAAAAAATGCAGTATTCAGCAATAATGCATTTCTTTATTTAAAGATTTAATAATTACATAATCAATTATCGGTTTGTTTAGAGAGCTTTATATTATTTTATTATTGCTCCGGATATCTTTTTTATAATTCACTGCCCTTATTATTAACGGTAATTATTATTATTTATCTTACTTTTTTTTATTTAAAAAGCATTTATAAAATTCCGCTTATTTTCAGCAGGAATTCTATCTTATTAGTTTTTCTGGAGGATATTTTATTTATTGTAATGTAATTATTAAGATGCCCGGACCGGCAATTCCCTTACAATGATTATATAATCATTGTCGGCATATTCCCTATAGTATTATTATAGTTATAATTACTCGATAACGCAATCTAAAATTAGCAATATTTTATTATTTTTTTTACTATTTTAGTAATTTTTTATTATTGCGGATCATTACGGATTTGCAACAGGCAGGACTGTATGTGCTGCTGCGATAGCTGCTGTTACCTATTCTGCAGGCAGGTATTTCCGGGGAAAATATTTATACCTCTTGAACTAAAAATGCTATTTTTATTCAACACCCCCTGCCTTTGTGTGATATTCTGCGGATATTTGCTTTAATGTATACTTTAGTGACCTTTTCACTTATCCAGGCTTAAGATTTAAACGGAATGGGAGCGGATTTGATGCTGTTCCTTTTGTATACGGCTTTGAAACGGAGGGGAGCGGATTATAAAAGGCAGTTGAGATATCATTGTTATAAATTCGTGACGTGATGTTTGCTTCCTTTTTCCAGGATATCATTGTTTTTAAATACCGGGATATATAGAGATTGTATCCGCTCATGTTAAGATATCGCGCCTTTCTTACGAATGTATGTTTTTCTTCATCTGGCATGGCCTGCCATGACCGGACAGCGTCGCTGAATATGCGGCGCACGGTTCTTTGCGCTTCGGTGTCCGGATTGCGCGGTATTACATATGCGCGTACGCACTGGGTTCCGCACCTGTAGTAGAATACCAGGTTTCCGATACGGCCATGAATCGATTTTATTAATGGACTTGTTGTTGCTTTTGCCATATATCCCTCATTGTATACATTATCATATGTTACTATTTATAGTAACATGTTAGCAACTCATCCCGCCCGCAGGGCGGGAAACATCGCCTTAAACTGCATATACTATTGTATATTACAAATACCGGATTATAAAAAGTATTTTTTATGCCATACACACATTTTTTTTAGTAAAATCATTTTATTTATTATTTTTTTTATTAACACTTATTTTTTGCTGCTTTATTCTGATTTATATTAAAGCAATCAGTAAAGACTATTGGGGGTGAATTCTTTTCAGGGTAAAAATTATTTTTAAATACAGGAGTTACTTTTGTTTTGCGGAACAGGCAACATGGATGTTGCCGCCGCCGTGCAATCCAGGATGAATATTCACGGCGATGAAGTAAAATAAAAATAACTCCTGTATTTAAAAAGCCCGAAATTTAATTTACACCCCAAACTATTCAATAAAGAAAAAAAAGTTGTAATTAAATTTAAATTTTATAAGAATATCTTGTAAAAATGTCTTGATGCTTTTATAAAAAACAATGAAATAATAATATACTCACCTGTAATTTTTCAGCAACATTCAGGAGAGAACCTTCATTTAATCATTTCATTGCTCCATGTGGTAGCTAAATTTTAGTATGGTAATCCGGAGACTATTTAATAAATGACCTTTTTAAGCGAATTCAGTTACCCTGATATATCCCAGAGAAGGATTGTCATTTTCAATGCTTTATTTTCTTTTATTGTTCTTGGAATGGTTTCAGCAAATTCTGCGATAACGTTTAACTATTATTATATCTATCAGCCGGTACTTCAAATTATATTTCTTTCTTCTCTTGTCGGTCTTTTCGCTGGCAATCTTTTAGGAAAACTGATATTTTCAAAAACCGGGAAATCCAGAATTATTTATATTATTGGCGAAATCTTTTTTTTATTATCGTCAGCAGCTTATATTTACGGAGCGTTCCTGATCCATGAAAATAACAGCGCCCTGCTTTCCCTTTTTTTTGGAAATGTGTATTACCTGGCAATCCCATCATTTGTTCTATTTCTTTTCGCCGGAGTAAAAATAAATTATTTCCTTAAAATTTCCTGCGGTGATTTTATTGATGCCAGGAGGGCTGTAATTCCGTTTTTGTTATCAATGATCGTCGGCATGATTTTAGGGATTCTATTTTCTGTATTATTATATTATTTTAAAGAATATTTTTATTACTCAGGCATACTTGTATTGTTTATGCTGCCTTCTTTATTCCTGATCAAGCTTTCCTATAATCCGAAACCTATTTTTGCCCAGGAATTCAGGGAGCACCTTACTGAAGACAGGAAAACACCTCATAAAAGAGACGACCTGTTTTTTATTTATCTGAATTTTACTTATATTCTTATTTATATTTTCCTTGCCTATACTGCTGTTTTAAAATATGCAGGAGACTTTATTCATGTTAAAATATTATTTATTATTATATCGCTGGTTTCTATTATCTTCGGTTTTGTTCTTGCCAGAATAATCAGGCAGGCTTTCTGGTATATTTATGTTGAAATGTTATTCCCGGTCTTCTTTCTTATTTCGCTGATCTCTTTGTTATTTAATAACACGTCCTCTTTGACAGTAATTTATTATTTCATACCTCTTTCAATAATCCTAGGATTCTCTTTTTTCCACAGTATTGATCATATATTGCAGACAAATAATCATAGTAACAGATTCAGCGTAATCGACTTTTCA
>CAZVYR010000335.1:0-4630 GCA_964631555.1 uncultured Leptospirales bacterium | reverse complement strand
TTATCCATATCAACTGAAATGTTCAGAGCTTCTTCAAGATAAACAATGAGCTCGACTAGTCCCAGGGAATCGATCTGCTGATCTGCCAGTGTTTCGTTGGCGAGGAGAGCTTTTGCCTCTAACTTTTCCTGTAATATACCAATGATCTCTTCCTCCCGGACACTTGTTGCAGTCAGGATGCTTCTGGGAACAGCCGAATCTGAAGCATTGGTCTGATACACGCCCTGGTCAAGAAGCCGTATCACTTCATCGATCAAAACCTTACGGGTGGAATTACGTGGAAGCGGATCAGCTGAGATTGCAAATTTGCTTATCATTTTATAAGCAGGAAGGCCCTTATTTAAAACCGCGATTTCCTCACGCATATTATCATAGCTCTGCGACCCTTTTGCCGAAGGCACAATGACCGCATACACTGTTTCCCTGCCGTCCGTTTTTCTGCCGAAAACCGCAATCTCGCTTATCAGAGCTGATGTGCGAAAATAAAGCTCCAATTCTTCAGGATAAACGTTTTTACCGGAATCCAGAACTATTACATTTTTCATCCGGCCTGTAATATGGATGTTCCCTCCTTTATCCACATAACCAAGGTCCTGAGTATTAAAAAACCGCTCATCATCGAAAGCTTGTTTATTGGCTTCATTATTCTTATAATAACCGGACATTACCGCAGGCCCTTTAAGCCAAATCTCTCCAATGCCGTCTTCATTGACGGTTTTGATCTTTACTTCATTGCCCTGGATGGGCGGGCCTACTGATCCGGCCTCTGAATATTTAAAATATGGGATTGCAATTGGTCCCGTTGTTTCCGTGAGTCCGTAACCTTCTATAATATTAAAGCCCATTCTTTTATAATAGTTAAAATATTCTTTCTTGAGAGGCGCGCCCCCGCTGATAAAGAAACGCATTTTGTGACCGAATACATCGTGCACAGGATGAAATATTTTTTGTAAAATAAATCCGAGGCCAAGCGTACGGAAAACAGGTGCAGCTTTAATAAAAAACATGAACATACGGTATTTGAGTTTAGACTGCGCTTTAAGTTTGGTTACAAGTGAATCGAAGAAAAGTTCCCACATCTGGGGTGCAGCCGGAAATACGGTAATAGGATTCTCGGCAAGAGCTTTTATGATGTCCGGACCTTTTAAAGAATTCTGGAATACAATAGAACTGCCTGTGACCAGGGGCGCCATAAAGGTAGATTCAAAAGCATACACATGATAAAGAGGCAACATGGCCAGGGTCACATCGTCCGGCGTGTATTCTTCCAGTCTGGTGCATTCAATCGCGACATGCAGGATGTTGCCGTGAGTAAGGGTAACTATTTTCGGGTTGCCTGTTGTCCCGGAAGTAAATAAAAGCGAAGCAATATCATCCCTGCCGGCGGCTGGTTCCTTTAACCTGGCCGTTTTTGCTGCGGCAGGTTCTTTTTCAATATCATAAACATCTATATCCTTAAAAACATCGCAGAACTGACCTGACACAAAAGCTGCGCGAAGTCCGGCACTCTTGGCCATCTTTCTGTACTGCGCAGGCAACAAATTAGTATCCATTGGCAGGGCAACAGCTCCTATTGCCGTAATCGCCATAAAAGTTAAACACCAGTCCGGGGAAGTGCCTGCCAGGAGGGCGATAACATCGTCTTTTTTATAGTCTTTCTTTTGTAGAAAAAGCGCCCGATTTTTTACCCTCGTCCAGGTTTCGGCGTAACTAATTCCTTCTTTTTTAAATAGAATGCGTTCCGCATGAAGTTCACAGAGAGACTTATAAGCTTCAAATAAATTTTTAAATTCCATAATAGCCTCACTTATACGCGTCTGTATTTGAAAGGAAAATTTAATATCAAATGAAGCTTTTTTAAAGTCAATTAGAATCCCGTTAATTTATTAAAAATGTCTGAGGTACTGAAAATACCTGTCCCCTATCCCTTTCCCCTCCGTATCAGGTTCGTCCAGGCATCGTATAGGCTTCGTCCTAAATTGGATATTTTTAACTTTAAAATATTATCTCCTTATCGCATTTTATCCATATCATAACCGCTTCAAAACCGCTTCAAATTCTAACTACCCTATATAAAAAAACAGTTCAAAGTTTAAAGTTCTATGGAAAAAATATATTTACAAATAATCCGATCTTTTAACACCCCTGAAACCTGGAACCTTCAACCTTGAACTTTCTTTGCTTCCTCTCCGTTTCAAAGTCGGTTATAATTCGTTCTCATTTCCTCATATGCCCTTCAACAGACGCCACCTTGCTCTTCATAGCGCCAGCTCTGCCTTTTCTGTAATCCATCTTAAGAGTCATATAAATCCTGTTACAATCCTTTCCCAGAGCATTCATGCATTCCTTAATCAGGCTCATAACATCTTCAATGTCGCCTTCAATGCATGTACCCATAGGCCCGAGTTCATACTCGATCCCGCTGTTCTTTATTATACTCAAAACCCTGGCAACATATTCACCGACACTTTCGCCTTTATCCATAGGGAATATCGATAGTTCTGCTAAAACATTCATGGCCGTCTCCGTGTTAATTTGGTATCATTCATCGAGCACTTCGGGCTCAGTTGCAATTTTCCAAACCGCGCTCAATTCCGAAACATGCCACTTTGCGGTTGTCTGTTGTTATCAGCCTGGGCACGGTATTCAGGCATTCTTCACCGGCTATATCACATCTCTTATAATAAGCACATCCTGTCGCGGCAGCAAGGATATTATTCTTTTTATTTAATCCGTTATCTATCTTATTCTCAAACGAAGGCGCACTTTCAACTAATTGTCTTGTATAAGGATGAGCAGGCTTGTTGATTATTATATTGCTGAAACCCTCTTCGATTATATTGCCGTCAAGCATTACCATTATTCTGTCGCTGATCTTTCTGGCAATAGCTATATCATGAGTAATAAACAGGATAGCCATGCCTCTTTTTTCCTGGAGGTTCATGAAAAGTTTTAAGAGCTTACCCTGCACGCTCGGGTCAAGGGAGGATGTAGGCTCATCTGCTATCAGTATCTTGGGATTAAGTATAAGTGAACGTGCTATTGCCAGTCTCTGTATCTCCCCCATACTCAGATGATGCGGATACTCTGCCAGGAATGAATCGTCGCAGGGAAGCTCAACATCCTGAAGTACGGATATTACCCTGCCCTTGACATCATCTTCATGAGTCTTTTTCATAATATCGAGAGGCTCACTCACAGCCTGCAGCACATTAAACCTGTGGCTTATTGTCTCTTTCGGATTCTGCATTACAATCTGAATCCTGCTGAAAAATTCTTTATCTCTCTTTCCCACAGGCACCGAATCAAGTCTGATCTCCCCCGTGCTTCCGCAAAGTCCCATAATCGCCATTGCCAGTGTAGTCTTGCCCGACCCGCTCTCTCCTACAAGCGCGAGTGTTTCTCCCTCGTATAAATTAAAATCAATATTTTTAATTATAATTTTATTGTCATAAAAAGCAGCCAGTTCTCTTGCTTCAAGCAGAGGTACAATCCCTCCTCTGTGGCACGCGATCAGCCGCTCCCCGTGTTTAACAAGTTCAGGCTTAATATCAAGGCACTTATCGATATGCTGGGTACATCTTTCATGAAAGACGCACCCGCGGATATTACGGTGCATTCTCCCGGGAATGCCCTGTAAATCCTTGGTTCTGTCCATAGCCGGATAGCTTCTGATAAGCCCCCTTGTGTACGGATGCAGCGGATCATTAAGAAGTTCAGCAGTATTATGCTTTTCAAGAATCTCACCGTTATATAAAACAGCAGTCTCTTCTGTAAGGGAATAGACTGTTGAGATATCATGTGTTATTAAAATAATGATCCGGTTCTTTGCAATATTCTTTATAAGCCCCAGTATTTCAATGCGCGTTACAGGATCAAGAGAAGTAGTCGGCTCATCCAGTATTATAAGATCCGGTTCATTTGCTATTGCCATAGCGATCAGTACTTTCTGCTTCTGGCCTCCGCTCAACTGGTGAGGATAATATTCGCGCATATCTTTCATTCCGACAAGCTCCAGCAACTGAAGAGCTTTCTCCTCTGCTGCTTTCCCTTCCGGAAGACTGTGCACCAGCAGAGCCTCTTTTACCTGTTCTATTATCCTGTATAACGGATGCAGCGCATCGCCTGTATTCTGAAAAACAAGAGATATTTCATTGCCCCTTATGCTCCGTAGCTCATTTTCATTTAGAGTCAGTAACTCCCTGTCATTCCAGACTATCCTGCCTGTTTTTGTCCCTTTGCACAATCCCATTACTGAAAGCGCAAGAGTGGTTTTCCCTGCACCTGATTCTCCTATAATAGCAAGAGAATCACCTTTCCTGAGGCTGAGGCTGATATTTCTTAATACCGAGGTTTCTCCGTAATTTATATAAAGGTTTTCTATTTTAAGCATATATCTTTTGTCCAAAAATAATTTTCGGAATCGACCGGGTGTACATCAAATATTACTATTTTTCAGTATCCTCACTCTATAGCCACTTGCTATCGCCAGCCAGATCATTCTCATTAACTTAACTTTTTTTTGCTGCCACCCTCTGGCCCCTCTGAAATATGCTTTTTAATTTTTCAAGTCCCCCTAAGGGGGATTTTGGGGGAATCTTAATTCCGCACCTGGTCGTAATATGCCCTC
>CAZVYR010000334.1:0-4631 GCA_964631555.1 uncultured Leptospirales bacterium | reverse complement strand
TCAGGGATTTTAAATGTGATGAGTCCATTTTTACACAGAACTTTTTTCATAATAAATAATAGAAATCCGGATAATTTTTGATTTTGCAAATAATATAACTAAAAATAAAAGATATCTGATAATAAGTGATTATAAATAATAATTCAGCATTAATTGCAATAGGTTTCTTGACTTATGGAACGCTATATGTAATTTGTTCGTGATTTCTGTTTAACAGTTTTAAGAAAATATTTAAAATATACGGAAGATTTTGTGAAGATAATCAGTGATACAATTAAAAAAGAATTAAACCGGTTCGGTATTTTAAAGACTGATGAGCCGATGAGCCGTTATACAAGCTATAAGACCGGCGGGAATGCGGATATTATTATATGGCCGGAGAATTTTGATTCTCTTGGAAAAATAGTGAGACTTTCCGAGGAATTCGGTATGTCTGTTACAGTACTTGGAGGATGTTCCAATCTCCTTGTAAGCGATAGCGGTATCAGAGGAATAACAATAATGCTTAACAGCATGTCCGATATAAAGGGCAGGTTATCTGTTGAAAATGACGGTTTAATTTATTCGGACGCGATTGTAAATAAGAATGAATTTCTTGGCTTTTGCGTAGATTCGGGTTATGAAGGCATGGAATTTCTTGCAGGTATTCCGGGTTGTGTCGGGGGCGGTATTTTTATGAATGCAGGCACTGTTCACGGTTCATTTGCTGATATACTTGTCTCAATAGCATCCATGGACAGGGAGGGGGAGGTAACCAGATATAAGATATCAAAAGATATGTCAGGTTACCGGACAATGGGTTTGCCGGATAATACCATTGTACTGGGCGGTTATTTTAATTTGAAAAAGACAAATAATCCCGGTATGGTTTTGAGTAAGATAGATGAGATTGTCGCGGATAGGAAAGTCAAGCATCCGCTTGATTATCCATCCGCAGGTTCGGTCTTTAAGAATCCTGCGGGTCATCAGTCATGGAAGCTGATCGATGATGCAGGATTGAAAGGCAGGAAAGTCGGCGGCGCCGCGGTTTCGGAATTACATACAAATTTTATAATAAATACGGGAAGCGCAGCTTCATCGGATATATTTAATCTTATAAAGCTTATAAGAGAAACTGTTTATTCTAAATTTCAAATTACCCTTGAGACTGAGATAAAAATGATCGGTGAATTCTGATTACCATTTCTTTTTCGCGTTGAAGTATAAATCGTACTGGCTTTCTTTTGTTGAAAAGAGATAATCTTTGCCGAAGAAAATATTGAACTCAAATTGATCCAGAAAAATTATATGCCCTGCAGGGCCTGTTACTATGCCGTGCTGATAACCGGATAGATCGTAGCCTGATCCTTCAAAGCGGACTGCATCGACAAATATGCCTATGTGCAGGGAATCCTTGTAGATTGAGATTTTGTATTCGTTGGAGAATTTCAGAACATTCCTGGTGTGATAGGATTTCCCCATAAATCCTTTGAAAACAGCATCACTAACAGAATATTCATGATAAAAGGGGGGGCTTTTCCATAATTTCGTGTATTGTATTATATAGAGATAATAATCAAGGTTATGGAATTCGAATTCCCCGTCCAGATTTATTGTTACTGAATAAAAATATCTTTCATTAGTATAATAATTATAAATTATTTCGAATTGATGATTATCCTGATCTTTCAGATATGGGGGTTTGAATTTAAATTTGAATTTACTTTCAAAAATGGCCCATGTATCGACTGCTTTTTTAACATCCACAACGTAATCCGCTTCTTCGTCTATTTCAGGGGTGTATATGAATACCCTTTCGAAACCGAGTCCTGCATAGATCTTGAATCTCTTTAATAAGGTTATTCCCGGAGCAAGAATACCATTCAGGAGCAGGTAATTGTAACTCAAAAGCCCGATGTCAATTCTGGATGACCTTGAATAATAAGCGGATATTGAAGTCATTGGTGTGAAGTAATCCTTCAGTGTCGGTGCGAAGTCATATTCGGAATGGGTTTCTATGAATGTCCATTTAGGGTATTCCTTGAATTTAAAGTCAAGGCCGTATAAAACACCGAATGATGCACCTATCATCAAATGGTCTTTTTTATATATAAAGTTCGGGTAATTATATTCTATATCAGGAATAAGCCCATTGGAATAGTTTGTTTTGATTCCGTAAGTTACTCCTTTTGATTCGGTTCTGGAATATTTTGTAAATCTGATTATGAGATTATATCTTGGAGCGTGTTCTTTAAAGAAGGGGAGCCTGGTTAAACCGATGCCGGGTATATAGAATTCCTTATCTAATTGAATAAATGCTTTATCTCCTTCTTCCGCAGGCTGCAGAGTCGCCCTTACGGCTTTATACCTGTACTTTTTTTTAATTCTCTGTAATTCCTTATCTACTATATTTTTATTATATATTTTATCCTGAAGGTCAAATTCATATTTCATTTTAATAATATCAATCGCGTTTAATTTTTTATAGATGATCCTCATTATGCTGCCTTCGTCAACATATACTGCCAGTATCTTATCTGTCTCCTCCAGAGGGTATACTTTCGCGAGGGTGTATCCTTTTGAATATAGATATCTTTCGATTTTCCTTGCAACAGTACGATATTGGTTCCTGTCCTTCAATAGCTTACCTATGCGGGTATTTTTTATTATATCTTTTTCATTGTGAATCTTGAGGCCAAAGATTTGTAATTGTTTATATTTTGTTTCACCTGATGCCGGAAAGATAAATAAGTGTGATATGCTGAGAATAAGAACATAAATATAAGTTAGCCGGTATTTCATATTAGTATTGGTCTTTGGTTAATTGGTATTTTGCTGCGTTTACTATGAGATTAAAAATATTAAATAAAAAATCATAACTTTATAATATCAAAGGGCAAGAAGTTTTTACCAGGAAGATAATTCATTTATAAAAGTTCAAAGAAACGAATTTGAAACGGAGAGGAAGCGAACCTGATACGGAGGGGAAGCGGATCTGAAACGGAGGGGATGTATCACAGATCCGAATAAAAGACGACTTTGAAACGGAGGGAAAAGAATACTTTAATTTCTTATTTCAGGTCTTGATATGTAATTAAGAAAACATAGCATATAATTAGAAGTAAAAGATAATGAACAGATATTGAAGATTATGCTGATTTTTTTACAATAGTATATGACAGGAATTTCCCAAGATTTATTTTATTAAAGAATTTTTCCAGTTCAGGGGAGATCAATAGTTCCAGGTTTCCGCCTTTCTTTTCTATTTTATCTTTGAAATTTATCAGAAATCCGATAAAAGATGAATGGATATACGTGGTTTTACTGAGGTTAAATATAAACTTCTGATTATGATTTTCTTCGTCAAATTTTTTCAGATAATGCGTAAGTATCTCGAAGTTAATGTGTTCCGGAAAAGACCAAGTTTTTATGTTTTTACTCATATTAGCTTTAGTAATTATTATAATCAAATTTTTGTTATAATACAATTATCGATAAAGCGTTAAAAATTATTGAGAAAAAATATGCCTGGATAGGGTAATAGATAGTTATTCTTTGCAGGAATTATCCTGCTTTTTATGTCTCATCTTAATTTAGTCAATTATTTTTTTACTAATTTTCCATTTTTTTTAAAAAAATATTGCAACAAAATACAATAAATAGACAATTCCTTATTTTATTGATAATTTTCCTGCTTTTATATATAATTATGTGTAATTTTAATATGAAAAATTTTTATTTATTAATGGAAACAGGGGATTTTAGTATAAATTAAATATGAATACTCCAGGATAAGGATTGTTATGACAGTTATTACGCATAAAGATATGATTAAAAAAAGCGAAATTATCGCGGATATTGAACATTTAAGAAAGCTTTTTATCATGCCTGATTCCCCGGATAAATTTGTTGAATTCGGGAATGAACTATTAAACCTAATTCATTTGTTTTTTACTGAAAAAGGCGGTATTCATAGCTCTATTTCACTCCCTGAATTGGCAAAACTTTTCTCTGAAATTAGTATACCTGAGTCTCCTCACCTGTTAAAGGACGTTCTTAAAGAAATTAAGGATAAAGTTATAGCACACTCCGTTAAGGTGGGGAATCCTTATTATATTGGTCATATGACAAGCGCGATCCCGTATTTTATGATTTTAATAGAAATGATAATAGCGGCATTGAATCAAAACCAGGTAAAGATTGAAACAGCAAAGGCTTCTTCGTTTGTGGAACGCGAACTCATTGCATGGATTCATAGATTGATTTTTAACCGTTCTCCGTGGTTTTACAATAAGAATATTCAAAATCATAAGGTGGCACTCGGCAATGTTACACTGGACGGTACTATCGGAAACCTGACAGCTCTGTTGGTTGCCAGGAATAAAGCATTTCAGCCTAAAGACAGGTTTCCTGGGGTGCGTAAGGCAGGTCTCTACGAGGCCATGAAATATTATAAATGTAATAAAGCCGTAATACTCGTTTCCAGGAGAGGTCATTACTCAATTGATAAGATCTCGAGAATAATCGGTATCGGGCAGGATAACGTTATAAAAGTTCCTGTTGATTCTATGAATAAAATCGATATAGATAGCCTGAGAAAGATATGCTATGATATAAAAGAGTATAATCGCGATAATGAACAGCAAATAAAA
>CAZVYR010000333.1:0-4640 GCA_964631555.1 uncultured Leptospirales bacterium | reverse complement strand
TGATGGAATGGGCTGATGAAGTAAGAAAACTTAAAGTCAGAACAAATGCAGATACTCCAAAAGATGCTGAAACTGCGATAAAATTCGGAGCAGAAGGTATTGGACTTTGCAGAACAGAACACATGTTCTTTGAAGGTGACAGGATCAAGGCTGTAAGAGAAATGATCCTTGCCGGAGATATAGAAGGGAGGCAAAAAGCTCTTACAAAACTTCTTCCTATGCAAAGGGAGGACTTTTACGGCATATTAAAAGCAATGGAGGGTTATGGTGTTACTATCAGGCTACTTGATCCGCCTTTGCATGAATTTGTTCCGCATGAAGATGAAAACCAGAAAGAAATGGCGGATGAGCTTGGTATTTCCCTTGAGTCGGTCAAGGCTAAAGTCGAATCCCTGCATGAGTTTAATCCTATGCTTGGGCATCGGGGATGCAGATTGGGTATAACTTATCCTGAGATCACTGAGATGCAGGCAAGGGCTATATTCGAGGCAGCATGCAGGTTAAAAAAAGAAGGTGTTAATGTAAAACCTGAGGTTATGGTACCGCTTGTCGGTACAGTCCGGGAACTCGTTATGCAGAAAGAATTAATAGTAAAGACTGCAGAACAGGTAATGAAAGAAATGAAAATTAGAGTAAATTACATGGTTGGCACTATGATCGAGGTTCCGAGAGCTGCTCTTACTGCGGATGAAATAGCGGCTGAAGCTGAATTTTTCTCTTTTGGTACTAACGATCTTACGCAGATGACATTCGGATATTCGCGGGATGATTCAGGCAGCTTTTTGCCGGAATATGTTAATAAAAAGATATTACCCGCCGATCCTTTCAGGATACTGGACAGGAATGGAGTTGGGCAGCTTATTGATATCGCAGTATCTAAAGGCAGAAGCAAGAAACCGGGCCTTAAGGTGGGTATTTGCGGCGAGCACGGCGGAGAACCGAGTTCTATCGAATTCTGTCATATCGCGGGTCTGGACTATGTTAGTTGTTCACCTTTCAGGGTGCCTATTGCCAGGCTTGCTGCTGCCCGGGCTGCTATAAATCATAAGAGCAAAATACAGAAACCTGCAAGTCCTAAAAGCACAAAATCTGTAAAGAACACCAAATTAGCAAAGAAAACGAAGAGTACAACGACTAAGCGCTCCGGGACAAAATAAAAATTACAGGGCATGGCAGCTTCCTCCTTAATATTATTATGCATATTGAGATATGGATAATATGGATGTATATGTGCAGAGAATAATTACCAAATAGAGACCTGTTGAATATCAGGTAAAATTTAACATTGAGGGTATGCAATTGAAAAAGATTATAAATATTCGTATATTTTTGTCTTTATTTATTGTGTTCTTTAATTCTATGCTGTTTGCTTCTTACCAGGAAGCGCTTAGTTTGTATGAGGCAGGGAAGTATAACGACTCGTTAAAGATAATTGCGAATGAGCTGGATATCTCAAAGGATTTTGAAGTAGATTCTCCCAATTATAACCTTAGATATCTGGCTGCTCATAATCACTGGAAGCTCGGCAATCTTGAATCAGCATTGATTCATTTTAAAAAATGCGCAGAGATTAAAAAGGATATTCCTGATCCTTTGATTGATCTTTCCCTCCTGATGCTGGATTTTAAAAGATACGGCGATGCCAGGTATTTCTCAGACAGGGCCCTGAAAATTATCGAAGGCCCTGTCCCCTATTATGTACTTGGGCAAGTATCAGTAGCATATGGAAATTATTATGAGGCTAAAGTGTATTTTGAAAAAGCGATCTCCCTTAATCCGGAATTCGGTACCTCATATAACGCTCTTGGAATTGTTTTAATGAGACTCAGGAAGTATGGTGAAGCAAACACGGCTTTTTCTGCTGCAATGGCCATATTACCAGATTCAGATGAAGTGTTGAATAATATTGCACTGAACCTTGAGAAAACAGGAAAATTTGATGAGGCTTTTGAATATATTCAAAAAGCTTATGAAATAAATCCGGCAGACCCTGTTATTCAGGCTAATGTAAAGCAGATAAAGGAAATGATCAGCAGTTCTGTAACTGAGTAGCAGTCAACTCCGCCGCAGGACAATTCCGTTCATAGAACGTGGACAAACTCAGAAGAAACAATAACACAGACTGTATAATAATTTATTTCTCAGAACAAGTTAATACAGCTCTAACAGTCCCGGATTTTTTTGAGGATTACACGCTGCATGACTCTTTATACCGGTTTATATACGGTTTCGAAACGGAGGGGATGCATATAATTCCTGATCAATATATATTGATTATATTTTATTCGCAAAATTTGTTCTTAAGCTACTTCAAATTATTACGAATTTAGCCGCTTTTTACTTTCTTCATATCCCGCATTTTTATCTACAAATATATTAAATTATAAACAATACTTGCCTTACAATTATAAAAAACGGCTTTACTAATTTATGGTTGTTATATTTCTAAGTTACTTAATAATATTAAGTATAATCGGTAAGCGGTTTTAAAAAATATTTATGCGCATACTAATAATAAATTACGAATATCCTCCACTTGGTGGGGGTGGAGGAGTGGCAACACGAGATCTTGCTGTGGAATGGGCAAAACACGCTCATGTTGATGTGGTCACTTCTTCATATAAAGGTTTAAAGAAATTTGAAACTATTGATAATGTGAATATCTACCGGGTAAAAATCCTGGCTAGAAAATCAAGGGATGCAGCTACATTTATATCTATGCTCACGTATCTGCCCGGAGCTTTTATTAAAGGAATAAGTTTGTTAAGAAAAAACCGGTATTCCGTAATTAATACGCATTTCGTTCTTCCTTCCGGTCCTGTTGGCTGGCTGTTGGGAAAGATTTTTAAAATTCCCAATATTGTGTCATTGCACGGCGGCGAACTTTATGATCCAAGTAAAAAATTGTCTGCTCATAAAAGCAGGTTGCTTTCCGTTGTGGTCAGGTACCTGTTAAATAAGTCTGACGCAATGGTTGCGCAGTCAGGAAATACCAGGGAAAATGCGATTAAATATTATAATCCGAAGAAAGCAATACAAATAATTCCTTTGCCTTTCCATGCTCCTGTATTGCCTGGAATCACAAGAAAAGATTTAAATTTAAGCGATGATGATTTCATACTTATTACATGCGGCAGGCTTATCAAAAGAAAGGCTATTGATGTTATCATCCGTGCTTTGGCTAAGATTGAATCAGATAAGTTCAGGTTGTTGATACTGGGGGACGGCCCGGAAAAGCAAAACCTCGAAAATCTGGTTAGTGAATTAAATATTGGAGATAGAGTTACTTTCTTTGGATTTGTAGATGAGATAAAAAAATATCAATACCTGAGTACTGCTGATGTTTTCTCTCTTGCGTCCCTGCATGAAGGATTCGGGATTGTATATATGGAAGCAATGTTTTGCGGGCTTCCGATAATTTGTTCGGATACCGGGGGGCAGACGGATTTTTTAAAACACAGGGAAAATGCTTTGATAATAAAAGTGGGTGATATCAATACATGCAGAGATGCTATATTGGAATTACACAAGAATAAAAAATTATACATGAAGCTTTCGAAAAAAAATAAAGAGAAAGTAAAGGATTTTTATGCGAAATCTATCGCCGAACGCTATATGGACTTATTTAAAAGTTTAACAAGCGGAGAGTATATTGGAAACTAATATAGGAATCCTCTCCAATAACATTGAACTGGTGGATTATTTTAAAGAGAACGTACCCGGATACCAGGTAAAGAATTTCAAATCCCTGGATTCTTTAAAAATTGATGATATACTCGTGCTTTCTGTTGATTCGGATTATTTTAAATCAACGGAGGATGTGCAATTCCATCTCTCAAGAATAAGAAAAAAGCTGCACGATATGCCGGTGTTATTAATTATTACTGTAAATTATCTTTCTATACTGGATTTTGAATGGTTTTTTGACGAATTTATACTTTATCCTTTCAGAAAGGGTGAACTAAGTACCAGGATTAAACAAATATTCTGGAATAAAAACCTGGTTCACGATGAAAATATCATTTCTATCGGGAATATTAAAATCAACTTAAAAGAATATTCGGTTTATATAAATAATATAAAACAGGATTTTACATACAAGGAGTTTGAATTATTGCGGCTTTTTATAGAGAATAAAGGTGTTGTCTTTTCCAGGAAAGAACTTCTGAACAGGATCTGGGGCATGGATTATATCGGTGGTACAAGAACTGTTGATGTCCATATCAGAAGATTGAGAGGAAAGCTGGGCATAGAGTTCAATTCTATTATTGAAACTGTCCGGAATGTGGGATACAAATGTAGGTCATAATCAGAAAATTGCTTGATATTTAAATATAATGTAATATTATTGTTTTCCCGTAACTGCTTGCCTGATTTTTTATTTACGTCTTTAATGCCTATGCGATTCTATAATCGATATAGATAACAAGATAACACGGGTATTTCTGCGGATTGCAGATATAAAACTAATTGTCTTACTATTGGTGAATTAGTTAATTGTTTGAATATCGCTATAAACGGCTGGCTGGTTCTGTTATTTCCATTACTGGTATTTGTTATTGGCAAACGCACTTTGCGAGGATTTATATGATTCAGGAAAAGAAATTAGAGCGGATTTTGGATACAGCGCTTAATGAAGA
>CAZVYR010000332.1:0-4676 GCA_964631555.1 uncultured Leptospirales bacterium | reverse complement strand
GAACTCGCCGAAAACGGTGAAGACAAAGAAGGCGTCGCTGTTCAGGGAAATGACAAAAGACTGAAAGAAGCTACGACTTTAACAAAAGGCATTATCGAACTCGCTGAAAACGGCGAAGAAAAAGAAGGCGTTGCTGTTCAGGGAAACGATAAAAGATTAAAAATCGCTACCGGCAATTCATACGGCATTGTAAGGCTTGCAAGGAACGGGGAGAACAAACAAAACGCGGTTGTACAGGCAGACGATGAAAGGCTCTTTAATGCAAGACAGCCTCTTGAACATGAGCACAACTACGCGCATGTAAATCATGAATTCAACACCCACAAAGGTACAATCAAAATAATAGATAATAAAGAAGAAAATTTTAACGGCATAGTACCTCCGTCGGATGGTTCTGCAATAATATACGCAAAAAACGAATCCCGGCATCCGGGAGCTATCGGGATTCTTGGCATCAGCAATCCTCAAAGCGAAAAATCCGTACATTCATACGGAGTGCTCGGTCATGGAATGTTCAGCGGAGTAAAAGGACAATCCAGTGGAAATGCGGAAAGCGAAATTAAAGGCGCAGGAGTAATAGGTATCTCCAGGTTCGGCGCAGGAGGGGTATTTTCAAGTGAACACGACTATTCGCTTGTTGTAGACGGATATGGACATATTTCCAGGTACGATGCCTCAGCACAGCTTTCAGGCAACGGAGAAGCTCTATATGTTAACGGGAAGTCCGTCTTTTCAGGACAAATTTCCATCAATAACAAAAGCAAAGAGACAAACTACCCTGTAAACTTTACTGAAATGTTCGAAGTGGACGAAGAACAGTTCATTACAACAGGCGATATCCTTGTTGCCAGTGAGAAAGGAAAATCCATATTAACAAGATCGACAGAACAATATTCAAAAGAAGTCATTGGAATCGTATCCGGTAACCCGGCTATAATAATCAATAACAGCGATTTAGAAAAAAAAATATACCCGGTTGCCCTTTCCGGCAAGGTCCTTTGCAGAGTTGACGCCAGGGCGAGAGCAATAAAACCGGGAGACCTGATTGTAAGCTCCGAAACTCCGGGATGCGGCATGGCCGGAGAGATAGATTCATTTTCAAAAATAGGATGCGTAATAGGCAAAGCTCTTGACAGCCTGGACAGCGGGATCGGGACTATTCCCGTATTCGTAGTACACATGTAATGAATGATGGAGTCCCGGCTAAACGTTTAATATAACGCCGCCCTTTTTTAGTAAGACTTCAAATTCATCAGGCGGCAAAGGGTGGCTGTAAAGAAATCCCTGCATCTCATCACATTCAAAAGACTCTAAAAATTTCTTTTGCTCCAGGTTCTCAACACCCTCAGCAATGACCTTTATATTTATTTTATGCGCCATCGCAATGATCATCTTGGTTATCTCAGCATTAACATCATCAGTTATGACGTCCTTTATAAAATACCTGTCTATCTTGATATTATTAATTTTAAATCGTTTTATATAACTCAGAGCGGAATAATCCACTCCGAAATCATCAATTGAAAAAAAGACGCCCATTTCATAGAGCTTATTAATCTTGCTGATCGCGTCTTCCAGGTTTTCCATAACACATGTCTCAGTTATTTCCAGTTCAAGACACCTGGGAGATAGCCCGGTCTCCTCAAGCACTGATGCTACCCTTTCAATAAACTTCTTATCAGTAAGCTGAACAGCAGAAATATTAACCGCGACACGCAAATTCTTATATCCCTTTTCCTGCCACGCTTTGATCTGTGTGCAGGCAGTGCTGAGTACCCATTCCCCGATAGTAACGATCTGGCCGGTAGTTTCGGCAACAGGTATAAATCTGTCAGGAGGGACTGCTCCCAAGTCAGGATTTTTCCATCTAAGAAGAGCCTCCATACCTGTTATCCTGCCTTCCCTGTTTACAAACGGCTGATATACAACAGACAGCTCCGACCTTGCAACCGCATGTCTCAGGTTATTCTCAATTGTCAGCCTCGCAATAGCTCTTGTGTTCATATCGAAATTAAAAAACCTGTAGCTATTCCTGTTGCTCTTGGCCTCGTGCAAAGCCAAATACGCATTCTTTACCAGTTCGGAAGCTTCCTCACCGTCCTTGGGATAAACACTGATACCCATACTGCAGCTTATAAAGACTTCCCTGTTATCATTATTATACGGCAAAGAAATCTCGTTAATTATTTTCTGGCCCACAATTGAGACATCTATATCCATAGAGATATTGCTAAGAATTACAGCAAACTCATCACCGGAAATCCGGAAAACATAATCTGTTTTCCTCAGACACCGGGAAAGTCTGTCTGCAACATTATTAAGAATCTTATCACCGAAATCATAACCAAAAGTATTATTTATATTTTTAAATTCATTCAGATCAATAAAGAGTAATGCCTTTGTACCGTTTTTTTCACGTTTTGCCTGTATAACTGTTTCCCCCAACCGCTCAAAAAAAGACCTGCGGTTTAAAAGCCCGGTCAGCACATCATGATACGCGAGATAGACAAGTTCCTCTTCGTTCTTTTTCCTCTTGGTAATATCTTCCTGTGTCCTGGTTATGCGGTAAATTTCTCCATTATGATCCCTGATAGGGAAACCCTTATCCCTTATCCATTTGACAGAGTTGTCCGGAAGCACTATTCTGTATTCAATATCAAACTGATCCTCGATCATACGGTCGATCAATAATGACCTGACCGAATCCTTATCCTCAGAGTACACCATATCAAGCCATGAATGCGGAGACTCGTACAAACTCAGATAGCTCTTACCCCAGATATTCTCAAATACCGGGCTTATGTATAAGAACACTTCATTTTTATAATCATAAATAAGAAATACTTCGTTGATGCTCTCGGACAACTGGGTGAAGCGCTCATAGCTTTTATTAATTGTTCTAAAGGCGTTATTCTTTTCTATATATGCCTTTTCAACATTCTTCACCTGGTCAATAAACTGGGTCAACACGCTTGCCATGGCAAGCAATGTAAAAATAGTTATCCCTGCGGAGAAACGCGAATAGAATACATCTGAAAAAAGACCAATATAACTGCCGGTATGTACATAAACAGAATCATCGACTGCTCCCAGCAGACCGAACAAAAAGCCGAAAAGCAGAAATAAAATTCTTCTATAATCCTTATGCCACCAAAGATCGATTACAACACATAAAAAACTATATAACAGCAATAAACCTATCAGAACATCCCTTAATACATACAATGGGCCTTCTCTTCCGCGGGCAACATACCAGGAAATATCATGGCCTGTTTCCTGAAAATGAGACTGTGAGATAAAAGAATCCGGATAGATAAATGCCGAGAACAAAATTATTACAGCCAGTACCAATCCCGCTTTTGACAACAATTTATTAACATTCTGCCATCTTTTATTCAGCCTTAAAAGATGACAAAGTATCAGAGGTATAACATACAGAAAGAATGCTCCGCCAAGCTGCTCGATCCTGTGAAATTGCATACCGAGCTTAGCATAATTCAACAGCTCTCCAAAAACAGTGATTATAAGATCACTGCCTACAAATACCAGGGAGCATAACCCGCTTAGTACAATTACCAGGTACAGTTTCTCATCAAAACGGATATAGATATAAAAAAAGAAGCTCAAGCTTACAAGAAGTGCACCGGTACAAATAACCGGAATAAGCAAGTGAGGAATCGTCATATTTAATATGATATCAGGCATACCAAAACAGCATATTATTATTATATGATAATAGCAAGTATAATTATTTCGGATATGGCAGAAGTTTTATATTGTTACATTCATCACCGCGTCACAGACAATCGTGCACCGGCAGATGAATATAATTTTCACGCTGGTTTAAGATCAGGGCGACAATCTCTTTAATATCTCAATCTCATTACTGTTGAAAATAATTGTCTGATAATCGTTTACTTCCCTGGCAATATCTTTTGAATAATAGTTGATTTTCATGCAATACGGCTTATTCTCGTAATTATCCACCCACATAATTATGACGCTTTTGGCCGAATCCCAGATAATAGCTCCTTTATTATTCCGTATATCCTCTCCTGTGGCAGGGCCGTATTTCTCTTCTATTTTCTTTTTAACCTCATCCTTTGTCAAATACGGAAATTTGACTGAAACATAAAAAAGCCTGGACTCTTTTGCCTTGTCAGCGTCGGCCTGTACAGCTTCTCCCTGCGTTGTGTCAGGTTCAGGCGTGTCCTGCCCTTTATAGAAAAAACCGTAAATATATTCTATATCGCCGTCCCTGGATATCAGAACTTTTTTTTCATCAGTATATATAATTTTTCCGATTATCCCTGCTTTTGCCTCTTCAATGGTGGCACCCCATTTCAGATTTCCAAAACCCTCTATATTCGCCTGGGGATACAAAGGGATATTGAAAGATATTATCGCGATAATAATCAGTAATTTCTTCATGATCTGATTCCTGAATTCATTTTTTACAATGTAATGATTCTGTCTTATGATCCGGTAACATTGCAATAATTTTTCTAAATTGCATAGGAATATTATCGGCTGTTATGCAATCAAATTCAGAATATTATTTATTCAAATCTTCTCACCTTAGGTTTAAAACGGGATTGAATCTGTTTTATAAAACAGGATCAATCCTGTTTTTAGTCGCTTCCCCTCCGTTCCAGAGTCGCTTCCCCTCCGTTCCA
>CAZVYR010000331.1:0-4714 GCA_964631555.1 uncultured Leptospirales bacterium | reverse complement strand
TCTGTCCGAATCATCTATCTGGCCGTATGCAATCCACAATCTCATCATATTCTGGAATAAAACCTTGCTCCGGTTAGGATCGAATTTATTTTTCTCATCAAGAGAAAAATCAAGTATTTTATCCGCGCAACTTTCTAACATTGTATTTGCCTGATCCTGATATACAGCAACAATCTTTTTAAATAAAGTAGAAATATTTTTCTTATTTCTCTCCAGCTCGAGCCGGGAATAAATTACCTGTCTTCTATAATACTTGCTGACAGCTTTCTTATATTCATTATATATATCATTGTATTCCTTTTCCCAACCCTGGTCTTTAAAATTTGACACAATAACTTTCAACATATAAATATTTTCCAGATTTCTCTGTATGAGATCCTCCGATACTTCAATTGCCTTAAACCGGGCAAGATAATTTTCTTCAGGTCTTTGGTCAGGAGGATATGCATCGCGGGGATGTGGTCTTTTAGTAATTTCTTTCTTTCCTTCCTGAGCCGGTTGTTCAGCCTGCTGTGAATAACTCAAGGTTGGAACTAATAATGACAATATCAAACAAATACCGGCAATCATATTTATTTTTTTGAGTTTCATAACATTACTCCTTTCAAAAAGTTTTGAGCAAATTTCGAATTATGCTTTTATGCCAATTTTTTAATATTACTATTATTATAATTGATACTTTGTATATATGCAACTGTTTTTTTATTTTTTTAAAATAAAAACTATTCTTTCTTAAAACAGAATAAACCAGAAAAAATATATAAATTAAATGATACGTGGTACTGAAATTATATCTTTTACATTAAAATGTAAAATAATTTTTATAATATAAAAAATTATAAATACCGGACATCCTCTGTTAATTAATCCTGCTTACAAAAAAAATTCCGGTCTTTCCGGAAAGGATGATAGTACAACTCTATATAATCATATAAAGAATACATCATCACTTCCCCTCCGTTTCAAAGCCGTATATTAGACTTTCCAGCTATGAAGATTAAAGCACTTTTCACCGACTAAAAATAAAACATGATCAATCTGCAACCAGTATGATCCTTACGTCCATAACATTAGTGTTAGTCGGACCTGTTATAATCAGATCCCCAAGTTGTTTGAAAAAATTATACGAATCGTTATTTCGCATAAATTCATTCACATCCAGATTTAATTTCAATGCTCTTTCAATTGTTGTACCGTCCGCCATAGCGCCCGCCGCATCAGTAGGGCCGTCAGTGCCGTCAGTGCCCACACTGGAAATTAATACATTCTTATAACCCCTAATATATTTTGCACTATGCATCGCAAATTCCATATTTCTCCCACCAAGTCCCCCGCCCCTTACAGTCACCGTCGTTTCCCCTCCGCTTACAATACAGCCTGGAATCGAAACAGGATTGGATGATGATAAAACCTCCCTAACAATATCCGAATGCATCCGGGCGACATCCTTTGTTTCTCCTTCAACGAATGAAGAGAGGATTATTGTATTATAACCTTTTTTTTCAGCTTCTTCTTTTGCAGCCTTTAATGCGATAATATTTGAAGCTATTATCAAATTTGTAACTCTATTAAAGACTTCGCTCCCGGTATCCGGATTCTCTTTGATTTTCCCGTCTATTCCTGCCTCAATATAATCCAATATACAAGAGGATACTTCATTAATCATATTATACTTTTCCAGAATGTCCCTGGCATCCGAAAATGTTGAATTATCAGGTACAAAAGGGCCGGAAGCAATAACGTCCATATTATCACCAACAACATCGGATACCATCAGATTGATTACAGTTGAAGGATATGAGATTCGGGCAAGATTACCACCCTTAACAAGTGATATGTGTTTTCTTACTGAATTAATTTCATGAATTGTAGCCCCGCTTTTTAACAGCAGATCAGTCGTTGCTCTTTTTTCCTCAAGACTTATGCTTTCAGGAGGAAGAGGCATCAGGGCTGAACCTCCTCCGGAAATAAGGGAAATAATAAGATCATTTTCATCACTTTCGGATAAAATATCCAGAATTCGTTTTGCTCCTGCTACACCATTAGAGTCAGGAACAGGGTGTGAAGCTTCAATTGTATCAATGAAATCCAGCTTCTCAGTATACCCGTATTTAACTACTATAACACCTCCCCATATGAGTTCACCAAGCATATCCTCAATTGCTCTGGCCATTGATGCTGTCGCCTTACCGGCGCCGACTACAATGATTCTTTTGTAATCTTTAAGATTAAATTCAATGGTCTTTTTTTTATTTGATAAAAGTAATAACTTTTTGTCTTTAAGCCTTAAATTATTTTTTACAGAAGATACAGGATTAACAGCCAAAATTGCCCTGGAATAAATATCTTTCAAGTCATACCTGGTATCTTTCATAATAAACTTCCCTTTATTATTTTGTTAAATTATTATACTTTTAAGAAACTTGAATTTCAAAGTACATATTTTTGGTATCTAAGTTTCTTTTACATGGTTTATCCACTTTACGAGCGGATTGGATGACTCTATAATATCAGGAATGCAAATATTATTCAAATAAAATAAAAGCTTGTCTGTAGGGAGTATAGTTAAAAAACCCCGCCATTCCGGCGGGGATATAGCTCTTTGTGCAGAAGACCGTTTATCGGGAGTGTTGGATTGCTAAAGAGTAAAAACCATACCCTCTCTTGCAAGATGGATCACAGGCTTTTTAACTTTCATATTATTTCTGTGATTGATAGCATCCAGATGAATACTTTTAAGTTTATCATCGTCATTTGCAGGATCATGATGAGTTAATACCAGGTGCTTAACCCCCCACCTCACACCGCAGTTTACAGCTACAGTATAACTTGTATGACCCCAGTCAAACTTCCCAAAATGTTCATCAAGAGTATATTGAGAATCCAGGATCAATAAATCAGCATTATTAAAAAAATCCAGGCGTCTACCGGTCTTTTCCAGTGTTTCCCCGGTAAATTCAGCATCAGTTGCAAATACGAAACTTTTCTCGCCTTCCCTGAACCTGTATGCATAACTACCACCAGGATGTTTTAAATGATAGCAGTCTACAAACAGATCCGGTTCTATTTCAAAACTTTCCCCTTCTTTGATTATATTGAACGCTTTTTTCGAGGCAGTACCTTCAAATGTAGCAGGGAAAAAAGTAAAATCCATCTGGGCTTTCAGACTCTGCTCTAATGTCTCGTAAGGTGAATAAAACTCAAGTAAATTACCCGGAATATACATTGGCTTAAAAAAAGGAAGACCTTGAATGTGATCCCAATGCGTATGTGTAATAAAAATCCTAATATGACCCTGACCCTTGCCACAGTCACCGTTAAGCAGTTCGTCCCCGAAAGCTCTTATCCCGGAGCCACAATCCAGGATATAAACCATCCCACTTTTCGATATAACTGTCACGCATGTAGTATTTCCGCCATATGTATACTGCAGATTCTCCGGCAGATCATTGATAAATTCATCCACCCTGTCCGGATCATTAATCCCCGAAAGTATTGCTTTATGTAAGATCTTGCGAATTTTATTGCGGTATTGTTTATTATCAATTGGCGCGGGCAGTGAACCTCTGACTCCCATTAATTTAATCTTCATATATTCTCTCTAGGCTATGCTCAAAATGATGAAAACTGATATTTCACTTATCCTCTCTTATTATTAAAGAACGGAATATTATAAAAATATTTTGACATAATAATATTTGAATCTTAAATATTTTCTTAAATATTCATTGAAAATATTCAAATATAAATTATATACTCCCTATTCTGAATTGAAAAAATCATTAATAAAAAATTAAGATATAATTCTCATAAAAATAATCTATACAATCTAAGAATACGGCAATAAAATGATACAGTTAAATGGCTATGAGCACGTTATAGACACAATATACCAAAACAAACAGGAACATGTTTTCGAATTCTGGAAGGAATTAACCGATCCTGAAAGGATAAGTCTCCTCGATGAACTCTCAGGTGTTGATTTTAGTCTTATGACAAAATTATTTAACCAAATATCAGATGGCCATAATAAAAAGGCTGATTATAAACCTTCCCCTTATATCCCAATACCTGTTTCTGAAAATGAAAAAAACGAATTCAATATTGCGAAAAGGACAGGGGAAGAACATATCACCAATGGAAAAATAGCAGCGCTTTTAGTCGCAGGCGGACAGGGTACCCGTCTGGGATTCAATGGTCCAAAAGGCATTTACCCTGTAGGACCAGTCAGCAACAATTCGCTTTTCCGGACACACGCGGAAAAAATAAAAAAGTACTCAGAAAAATACAACATATCAATACCATGGCTTATCATGACGTCAAAATCCAACCATAAAGACACAATTGATTATTTTAACTCGGAAAATAATTTCGGCATAAATAATAAAGATATACTTTTTTTCTCTCAAAATATGATTCCTTCTCTTGATACCAACGGCAATCTTATACTTAAAACAAAAAACAGTCTTTTTATGAATCCGGATGGTCACGGAGGAACATTAACCGCACTGTACAACTCAGGTCTAACGACATATTTAAAAGAAAAAGGTATAGAATCTATTTCATACTTTCAGGTTGACAATCCGCTTGTAAAAATAATCGATCCGGTCTTTACAGGTTTTCACATACTTAACGACTCTGATGTATCAAGCAAAGCGGTAATGAAAACAGGGCCGGAAGAAAAAGTCGGTGTATTTGTTGAATATAATAACCA
>CAZVYR010000330.1:0-4807 GCA_964631555.1 uncultured Leptospirales bacterium | reverse complement strand
ACTGACTGGGATAAAAATTCACCCCCACCGCCGTTACCTGATGATATAGTGCAAAAGACAAAAGAAAAATACGAAGAAATACACAATAAGATCAAAAATATTTTAAACATTCCATAAAAATACAAATGGGACTTGCTGCATTAACAATAATAAGTTTATTATTAGTTAATATTTCCAATGATTTGGGAGATGATAAGATTAACTTGGATATGATCTTTCCTGCAGCACAGAAATAAAGGAAGAATAGGATGCATGAATTATCCATAATGCAGAGTATACTTGATATTGTTCTTGAGTATGCCGGTAAACATAAGGCTGAGAAGGTGACCAGGATATATCTCCGGATAGGTGAATTATCCGGTTTTATACCGGATTGGATGCAGCGGTATTTTGATTTTGTTAGCGAGGGTACAATTGCTGATAATGCTGAAGTTGTTATTGAGTGGGCACCAGGTATGATTAAATGCAGATCGTGCGGGAAAGAGCATCAGGTAACAAAGGAAGACTTTGATTTCAGATGCCCCGAATGCGGAGACTCATCTGGGATTGAGATAATATCTGGCAGGGAATATAATCTGACAAGCATAGAAATAGATTAATTTGTTGTATTGAGGTAATAATGTAATATGATAACAATAGCAATAGTAACTGTAAGCGACAGATCATCAAGAGGCGAGAGAGATGATTTGTCAGGACCTGAAATACGGGAATGGGCAGGGGCTCTTGGTTACCAGGTGGTTTCTCAAACAATAATACCGGATGAACCGGAAAGTATAAAAGCAAGATTGATCGAACTTTCTGATGCTGATTGCGATCTAATATTCACAAGCGGCGGGACCGGTTTTGCTCCAAGAGATTTCACTCCGGAAGCTACAAGGGCGGTGATTGAGCGGGAAGCTCCTGGTATTGCTGAGGCAATGAGAGCAAAGTCACTTGCAATTACACCCCATGCCATGCTCTCCAGGGCAGTCTCAGGTATAAGGAAACAAAGTATAATAATCAACCTCCCCGGAAGCCCAAAGGCAGTAAGGGAAAACCTGGAATTCATTGAAAAAGCGCTTCCGCACGCGGTAAAACTTCTTAAAGGTAAAGTGGCGGATTGTGCGGAAGAGCCTGAAGTCAGGGCTCAGAATTAAAAAACAAATCCGATATTGTTATAAATCTATTTTTCAGGAGGCACAGTCAATTCCGTTACTGTCTGTATACCTGAGGCTATTTCAGGAATAATGCCAAGTCTTATATATATAGGCCGTACTATTTTTCTCAATGCAGGAAGCTTGATTGAAAAGGCTACAGCACCTAAAATACAGAAAGTACCGCCTGTTAGCAAGGTATTTGGTGCGCCTATACTGGTTGCCAATGCTCCGGCCAACAGGCTGCCAAAAGGTGCAGTCCCCACAAATGCCATGGCATAAAAACTCATAACGCGACCCCGCTTATCGTCATCAACAATAGTTTGTAAAATAGTATTGCTCGATGTCATCTGCATAAGCATTCCAAAACCGGTCATTAACATAAGTATCAAAGACAGCCAGATAAAGCGGGACAGAGAAAATGCAATAAGTCCTAAACCGAAGATCGTTGATGATATGGGAATCATTTTATCCAGCCCCAGAATGTGTTTCCTGGATGCCATATAAATACCGCCGATCAAAGCACCTGTGCCTGAAGCTCCCATAAGAAAGCCGAATGTATGAGATCCGCCGTGAAGTATTTTGCTGGCGAATACCGGCATAAGTACAGTATAAGGCATTCCCATTAAACTTATCAGTCCGAGTAATAATATAATAGACCTGATTGGCGCAAAACCAAAAGTGTAGCTAAATCCTTCTTTAATTCCTTTTAAGACCCGGACGTTTTGTTTTATAATCTTTGAAGCATTAACCTTCATCATTAAAAGTGATATTATAACAAAGAGATAACTTAAACTGTTAAGAAGAAAGCAGATTCCTTCGCTTGTGGCTGCGATCAAAACACCGGCCAGAGAAGGTCCTATCAATCTCGCCCCGTTGACCATTGATGAGTTCAAAGCAATCGCATTACCCAGGTCTTCCCTTTTTTCTATCATCTCTACAACAAATGCCTGGCGTGCAGGCATATCAAAAGCATTAATGCATCCAAGGATTAAACTTAAGAGAATTAAATGCCAGATTGAAATAGTCCCGAAAAAGAAAAGAAAAGTCAATACCAGGGATTGTACTGCAGCGAGAATTTGGGTTATAATTAAGACATAATACCGGTTCCATCTGTCAACTAATGTACCGGTAAAAGGACTAAGAATAAAAGCAGGGATCTGGCCTGCAAATCCGACTATTCCCAGTAACATTATGGATCCTGTAAGATGGTATACAAGCCATGGAATAGCAATTCGCTGCATCCATGTTCCGATTAATGATATACTTTGTCCGCTAAAGAATAGTCGATAATTTCTGTATTTAAGTGAACGGAATATAAGTTCAAAGCCTGTTGATTTGCTTTTAACATGGTTGTCTGGTTTATTTTGCATAAAAAATTACCTGCAGTACTTAAGTACAGCGCTGTTAGTATGTTTTAAAATTAATAAAATAAAAATAAATACAGAGATGGCTCATATATTTCTATTATTTTAAAAAACGGAATACAGTTAGCTGTGAATAATTGCTGCTTTTTCTTTTTCATAATCCATTCCCCTCCGTTTCAGAGTCGTATATTAAGGCAATATCAATTCATATCGAGGCCCGGTAACTAATGCCGAATCCACTACGACAAGAAGATTATCAAATTGTCGATTATTGTATCCGATCAGATAAAGAATGCTGGGACAGGAAGTGAGGTCATATCAGGATTATCTTAATAAGGACGCCAGACGGATTTTTCTTGATATTTAAAACAGTCTTTTATTTTGTATCTCAATGTATTTTCATTATGTTTTCTAATTCATTTTTTTCAAAATAATATTGTGAATTGCAGTTATGGCATTTTATTTCCAGGGGGAACGGACCGTTTGTTATAATATCGGTTAATTCTTCTGTTGGTAATGCGGCAATATAGCTGAACATTCTTTCTCTTTTACAATGGCACATGAATTCCACCCTGGTATTATCAAGAAATATCGGGGAAAAATCCTTAAAGGATTCTTTAATTAGCTCAACAGGATGTTTCCCCAGAGAAAAAGCAGAACCAATGGAAGTGAAATCATTGACAAGACTTTCCAGTGAAGAAACAGTTTCAGTATCCGCCCCAGGCATAGCTTGCAAAAACATTCCTCCCGCACCTGTCACATCCCCATTTTTATCAAACTGAATACTGAGATTAAAAGATGTCGGTATCTGCTCTGAACTAAAAAAATAATTTGCCATATCCTGTGCTATATTTCCGTATTTTATAATAACCGTGCCTGTAAAAGGATTTTTATTATTTTCTATATATTTTGTCAAGGTAAGGATACCTGAACCGAAAAAGTCTGTAAGATCAAAATTATCCAGGGGATTATCTACCGGGATAGGGACATTCCTTAGATAGCCACGTACTTCATTATACGCGTTAGATTCAACACTAAAGCCTTTAATAGGGCCGGAGCATTCTGTCTGGATGACTATTCTGTCATTTCCTTTAAGATTTGCTGAAACCAGTCCGCCTGCCAGGTAAGCATGCCCGAGGACGTATGTTTCAAGAATACCGAGATTGTGATTAGCCCGCATTTCATTAATCATTTTTGTGCCGAATAAAATTACACCACGTACTGTCCCATCACACATAACAAATCTGTATAAACGGTCATTGGCACTTGCTTTAAGCTGTTCTTTTAAAGAATTGCCGTATATTTTTTTCTTTATCATATCCAGTCTCTCTAAAATAATACATGATGTTAGTAAAGTAAAGGAAGCGGTCAAGGAATAATATTTTTATAATAACATCATGTTTCCAGGTCTATTTAAATGATTTATACGCTTGACATTAGAAATTTCGTATATTCTAGTATTATGCTTGAAATAACAAGAAATTTAAAAAAATAAGATAAAGTCAATGGAAAGACATAAGCTATCGGGCTTAAGCTTTCTGGTAAGCGAATGGCCGGTAAATAAAAACAAGCCGGTAATATTCTTTATTCATGCAGCAGGTTCTACAGCTTTAAGCTGGATATACCAGGTAGAAGGCCTGAGGGAGATTTCTAATGTAATAGCAGTCGACCTTCCGGGACACGGGCAAAGCACTGGGCCGGGATTTAATAAAATTAGTGATTATGCGAAAGTATTAGTTGATTTGATAGATAAGCTGGATATTACCACTTGCATACCAGCAGGAATTAGTATGGGCGGAGCAATTGTCCAGCAGATGTTGTTAGATTATCCCGGCAAATTCAAAGCAGGAATTTTAATCAATACAGGAGCAAAGATAAAGGTGCTTCCGAACATGTTTGAAGCAATTAGATCGGACGCAAAGTCATTTATGGGTAATCTCTTGAATTTTGTTTTACCTGTAGATCTGGACGCGGAACGCTTCAGCCCCTTAATGGATGATCTTTTTGAAACAAATAGAGATATTGTTCTCGGGGATTTTTCCGCTTGTGATGTATTTGACGTAAGAGACAGGCTTGAAAACATATCAGTGCCTGTGCTTGTAGTTTCTTCGGGAAACGATGCTATGACACCGGTGTGGTATGGAGAGTATCTCGAACAAAATATTAAAAATGCTGTTATAACAATAATCAGCGATGCCGGTCATTTAGTGAATCTTGAAAAACCTGAACAGGTAAACACGGTTATCATTGATTTTATCAATAAAAATATATAAATTCGAAATCTAATTTACAAACAAATTATCAATC
>CAZVYR010000329.1:0-4819 GCA_964631555.1 uncultured Leptospirales bacterium | reverse complement strand
GGCGGGCTTTGCGGGTATAAACATATTGCTGTTCGGAATCCATGGACTGCCAGGAGCGCACTGCTTCAGCGAACATGCGCCGGATCATCCGCTGGGATTCTGTATCAGGATTGCGTGGAATGACATAAGTACGCACGCATTGTGTGCCGCGGTTCACATAAAAGACGACGTTGCCGACTTTGCCGCGTATTGATTTCAGTAAGTTTGACGGAATTGCTGTTGCCATTTGTTTTTTCCGGGTTAAGTGTGTTGTTTTTTAAACAATATATGTTTATAATATACTGAATATATACAACTTTGTCTAACACTTTTTTTGATATTGATGTTTTTATCTGGTTTTTTTAAGACTGCCCGCGGTTGAAGGGTTTGTTGACAAAGTGTAATTTTATGCTTATGTGCCCTCACCCCTAACCCCTCTCCCCGTAATGAAAATAATTTGCTAATAAGTTCCGTGCCCGGGGAGAGGGGAAACAAACTTAAAAAATGTTTAGGGAATAAATAGGCCAAAGACGAACAACGAAGATATACTTTGTCAACAATCCCTGAAACCGTGGGCTAGCCTGCTGCAGGTGTTGGCGTGTCAGGAAATATGTAAAGAATGTATTGTGTTGAGAATATATACGAATGTGAAACGGAGGGGAAGGGATTAAGAGAGGGAGAGAATCTGATTCCCGGAACTGAATGGTACGATATCCGTGCTATTCATGCGTGTGATCCTGATTATGACTAATGTTCCTTGGTCTGCGCAGCAGGCACGGCTTCCGCGTTTTTCGTGTATCCTTCGCTTAAATAATATACCCTGTATACGGAAATGGTTTCATAATCGACTGCGGAGTCCAGGGCTTCGAAGACCGGGCCCAGGCGCTCTGTTCCGAGGGATTCGAAAAGAACGAGGATGCGCTGTTCCGCATCTTGCTCCAGGTTCAGAAATTCCGATAGCCCGCCCGGCTTGAGCCTATACCCGTTCGATATATAATCATAAAGATGATTGAATACGGTTTGCGGCTTGATATTATACTTGTTCATAATAGCGGGTACTGAAAGCCCGTTGTTATATTCATTCCCTATGACCTGGTATTTATAGACCTTTCCGGGATTCTGTATGTTCGTCTTCGGCTTGATCCTTTCCTCAATGTTATGAACGCGGCAGTATTCGTCTATAAGTTCTAAAAAGATCTCCCCGTATTTCTCATACTTGCCTGAACCTATACCGTGTATGTCCATTAGTGAACTTTTATGCCTGGGATAGTATGAGGCCATTTCAGCAAGGGTTTTATCGGAAAAAACAACGTATGGAGGAACACCGGCAGTATGTGCGATCTCCCTGCGTTTGCTGCTTAATATGTCGAAAAGTTCTCTGTCGTATTCTGCCAGCTTTTCTGTATATTCGCGTTCCACTTCGTCCGGGATGATGCCGTATGCTTTTTCTTTGCCTGTCATCACGTCATAACCGGCACTGGTAATCTTCAGTACTCCGAACTTATCCTCGTCCTGCGAGATCAGCCCGAGCTGTATGAACTGGCGGCACATATTCTGCCAGTATGCTTTTGAATACTCTTTCCCGATCCCATGAGTCGAAAGCTTATGATGATTGAATTTTAGTACCTTCGCGGACTTTGACCCGCGGAGTATGTCTATGATATGACTGATGCCGAAGGTCTCGTTCACGCGCTTTACGCAGGAAAGGAACATCTGAGCAGGTATGGTAATATCGGACTTCTGCTGTGCCGGGGCAGTACAATTGTCGCATGAGGCGCAGTTCTCCTGCCGGTAGTCTTCTCCGAAATACGTGAGGAGGGGTATTCTTCTGCATAAGCCGCTTTCCGCGTACGCTATCATGGCATTGAGGTGATTCCGGGCAGCGCGCTTTTCTGTCTCGTCCTTCTTCTGGTCTATGAAATATTTGATCTTGTACGCGTCTGAAAAGCTGTACAGGAGAAGGCAGCGGGCCGGGAGTCCGTCGCGGCCTGCCCTCCCGATCTCCTGGTAGTAAGATTCGATGCTCTTTGGAAGATCGCAGTGCACTACAAAGCGGATGTTGGATTTATGCACGCCCATGCCGAACGCGATGGTTGCCACGATAATCTGTATCTCATCCTTCAGGAACAGCTCCTGGTTCTGCTTCCGATCTTCATCACTAAGCCCGGCGTGGTACGGCTTTACCGAATACCCGTATTCAAGAAGCCTGGCATACAGATCATCCACACTGCTTCTTGTAAGGCAATACAGAATCCCTGACTGGTCCGGGAAATGCTTCAGGAATTTTATTACCTGTGAGAATGTGTTGTTCTTATGCTTTGCCTCAAGGAACAGGTTTTCCCTGTTAAACGGAGCTATGAAGTTATTCGGGTCTTTAAACCCGAGGTTTTTTATGATGTCATTGATCACCCTGCCTGTAGCTGTGGCTGTGAGCGCAAGCCAGACTGATGACCTGAATTTTTCTCTCAGTTTTCCGAGTGCCCTGTACTCCGGCCTGAAGTCGTGCCCCCATTCGGATATGCAGTGCGACTCGTCTATTGCGACGCATTCTATGTTTGCTTCACTCAGCAGGCTGAGTATGCCCTGCTTGCTCAGGGTCTCAGGCGCGATATATAAAAGTTTTACGTTTTTACTGCGAATCAGGTCTATATTACTTTTATATACGCCGGGGTCGAGAGAGCTGTTAAGCATGACTGCCGGGATATTGTACTCGTTAAGCTGGTCTACCTGGTCTTTCATAAGCGATATGAGCGGTGATACGACTATGGTAAGGCCTTCAAAGATAAGGGCCGGTACCTGGTAACATATCGATTTGCCCGCACCTGTAGGCATGACCGCTAGCGTGTCTCTTTTATTCAGCACCGACAGGATTATATCTTCCTGGAACGGCCTGAATTCGTCATATCCGAAAACTTCTTTAAGTATTTTACCTGCTTTGGTTTTCATATATGGTCTGTATCCTGCTGAGTATCTTAAAGGATTGCCGAAATTCGGATATGGGGAGCGCGGCCGGTACTTTTTTCAACGGGAGCCCGGCTGCGGCCTGCCTTTTTAATATGATGCCAGTTTAAAGAGGAATTATTTTTTTGTACAGGAATATATGTTCCTGGTATTTTTTTATGTTGCATTTATTGCAGTAATAATAAAAAGATACTGAAAATTTTAAAGTAACTAACAAAAGCTGTAAAATATGTTGTTTTAAAATTTTATTACTCAGAAGATATGTGATCCGGAGAGACAAATCATGTCAAATAGAAACGCTTTTGCCAAAACCTGGTGGGGAAAGAAATGGATCGAGGCTCTGGAGAACATCGATGTAAATGAGAACCGTCTCCCGCGCGGCAGGTCTTATGCCAGAAATGAAAACGTTAAGGATATACGTCTCGAAGAGAACCGGATCATGGCAAAGGTGAAAGGCCGCAGGCCTTCTCCGTACTCGGTAAAGATTTCTCTTTCAAAGTATAACAGAAACAAAACAGGCAGGATTCTTGAGATCATACGCGGAAATCCGGCTATAGCGTCGGAACTGAGCCTCGGCAGACTCCCGGAGGAATTACTCAACCTTCTAAATAAAAGCAATATTCCGCTTCTGCCTGAATCATGGGATGATTTTAAGTCAGACTGTTCATGCCCGGACTGGGCAAATCCCTGCAAGCACATCGCGGCTTTTATCGCGGGTCCGTATTTTTTTTGTATGATGTTATTTATTTAGCCGAGAGATTCGATGAAAAGAATACAGGCAAGGCAATAGCCGACTGGCTTGAGAGATTTTCCGCGCTTAGAGAGGATATAATTCCCGTTATTGAGATTCTGGATTTAAAAAAGAATTCGTTCTCTCTCAATATATTCGCGGAAAATAAAAGGGACCCGCTGAGTCTGCCTGTCCCTCTCAGTGAAATATTCGGCGATGAAAAGAAGATATTCAACAGGCCCGCGCCTATTGTGAGAAACGGATTATCCAGGCAGGTGGCAATAGCAGGGGAATATCTCCCCGAACTTAAAAGCGTACTCAATACCAAGGGCCTTGAGCCTGCCGGGATAGACATGAAGCGTATTGCCGAGATACTAACAAAGCACGCCGGATTCCTTGAATTCCTGGGCATACGTTTTATACTTCCGAAGGCGCTTAAGAACCTGCTTAAGCCGGCTCTTTCCATGGTCGCGGATTTCAAAAAAACTAAAACAGTCTCGTATCTGAATCTCGATTCCATGCTCGAGTTTTCCTGGCGCGTTTCAATAGGAGATATGGAATTAACCGAGAAGGAATTCCGTGAACTGCTTTTAAAATCCGAAGGAATAGTAGAGTTCAGGGATCAATATGTTCTCCTTGATCCGGAGGAAACAAAGAGGCTTGTCCAGAAATTGAATAATCCCCGGTTGAATGTTTCTTCAATGGAGATATTGCGTTCAGCGCTTACGGGCGAATGGGACGGTGTTCCTTTTATATCGGGAGAAAGATTGCAGGAGCTATTGAACGATCTCGGAAAAACAGAGGAGGCCGGTCTCCCGGCCGGCATCAACGCGGAACTCAGGCTGTACCAGGTCAGGGGCTTTCAATGGATGTATTCGAATCTTAAAAAAGGCTTCGGATGCTGTATCGCGGACGATATGGGGTTAGGCAAAACCCTCCAGGTTATTACTGCTCTTAAGAAGCTTAAAGACGACGGTATCATGAAGGGAACCGCGCTGATCGTCTGTCCTACCACTCTCATAGGCAACTGGTTTAAGGAGTTTGAAAGATTCGCGCCTTCGTTCAAAGTGCTGATATATCACGGCACTGAGAAGAAGCTTAACATAGAAGAAAATGATATTGTTATTACAACATACGGGCTGGCGCGGA
>CAZVYR010000328.1:4351-4820 GCA_964631555.1 uncultured Leptospirales bacterium | reverse complement strand
ATCATCGTCGCGGTAAATGCCTTCGAGTTTGGAATTAGTCTTTTTATCCTCATGGCCTGCTTCTTTTTCCTGTGCTTTCCGTTCAGTAGCGTTTATGACCGAGCCTCCGAGGTGCAGTGCTTCTTCTATGGAGATATCGCTTCCGGGAGGGGGGAGCACGAAGTTCGGGTCTTTCAAAAGCTCGATGGCTCTTCTTATCTTTTCATACTGTAAATCTTCGGGAGCGATCTTGAGGAATTTTTCCCAGCTTTCAATAGTTAATCTTAATTGTTCTCCTTTTTTGAAAGGAGTTTGTGGTACAGTTATTTCTAAATTTATCTTTTTTTCATAATCATTAGTTATTGCTATTGCTCCACTAATTGTTGTACTTGCTATTTCTGTTTCACTTGCACCATCCCATTTTCTTAATCTTGCTATAATCCTTGACCAAGTTGAGTCAGCTGTTCCATTCATATAATATGATAATGTT
>CAZVYR010000328.1:0-4341 GCA_964631555.1 uncultured Leptospirales bacterium | reverse complement strand
TTTCAATGGTTTTGTCTTTGTCTCTTTTAAGCATAAGGTATGTAAGACCTATATGATAAAAAGCGAATGTGAGCTTGGGATCAATCTTGTAAGATTCTGTGAAATTGTCTATGGCCAGATCAGGGTTCTTTTTGTAATAATATATCTGGCCTATCCTGAAATAATTTTCAGCATCATTGGCGTTGAGATCAAGGGATTTTTTGTAAAGGTTTAATGCACCGTCATATCTCTTTTTCTCAAGGAAGATATCTCCAAGATAGGAGTAAGCCAGCTCGTTTTCAGGATTCTTTTTAAGCTCTTCCTGGAAAAGTATCTCAGCCATTTCAAGCTTCTTCTGGTAAAAATATTTTACGGCTTTTTTAAATGTATCATCCTCTTTACCGGTTTGTGGCAGTACAGGGCCTGCTGATACAAACAGCAGGCATAACGCAAGAATGTATATTATATAATTATTTTTTATCATATATTGTCCTTCAATATTATATCGTCATTGTATTATATCTATATTAATGATATTCTTTGTTCTCCTAAAATCAAGGTAAATTCCGATAATTATTTTTGGTTTAAAGAGATATTTATGTGGGTATTTGATTATGTTAACAGTCCAACAGTTTTTAATATCCGGGAAGGTTAGAGGTACTTTGATGCGTACTTTTCAAGACCTGCACGGATATTTTTCCGGATGTCTGAAATTCTCTGTTCGTCAACTGTGAGATAATCATAGTTGAAATATTTTTCATTGAGATATAGCGAACTTGAGATTGAAAACCTTAGCATCGGTATTTTACCCTGGCCGAATTTTTCCAGTATATACCCTGTGGTTTTTGGTTTATTGATTGTAAATTTTGCTGAAACAGTAAATTCCTCACTTGCGAAGTATCTCTTAAAACAGGTAAGGAAGTTCTGCGCAATTTCATTGGAGCAGGTCTTTGCTGGCCTTGTGTCATGCTTAATAATATTTTCGATGTTTATCAGAGGCCTGGGCCTTCCAGCGTCACTGGCGTACCTGGGACCCACAGGCATCATTGTATGGCACTCAAGAATGAGTTTAATACTGTTGCTTTCCAGGGTCTTGTTAATGGAACTAAAAAAAGGAGTATAATACCTTCTTAATATATTGGTGATAGCGATATTGTCAGGGAATATCTTTTCTTTGAATATTTTTCTTCCTGCCTGGGATTCCTGTTTTATTACTCCGTCGGTTTCGTAAGGTGGCTTCATTACAGGCGGACGGTCAAGATCAACGAAGAGTCTTGATATCCTGGTATTTACTTTGCCGGCAGTGTCGCTTATGTTAAAGATTTCATTAGCATAAGTGTCGGATTCTATAAATACGCCGAATTCGTCTATTGCCTCGTACCCGGATAATTCATCCGGAACCTGGCGCCCGCCGTGCGGTACTATAAGAAGGATCGGGAGTTTTGATTTCATCTTTTATAGTATAGCCGTTTTATATACGCATAAACAACCAGTATAAGAGAAGGAATGTGTTAACAGTTATTCTTAATCAGCAATAAAACGTTGTCTGGTTTATTTGCTTTGTAAGTAATCGGTCTGATATGTATTCAGGTTTTCTGTTAACTCTTCGCTCTTTACGGCTTTATGTATATTTAGGCTTGGTATATGAATACATATCATGCACGCCGCCTTCCATTTGTGCTGATAAGGATCTCAGTTCGAATCTAAGCTCGCCGGAGTAAAGCAATTTATGCAGGCTCGAGACATCCTTTGCCCCGAGATCCTGAAAGGAATGCTTTAAACCCTGTATCAGATACATCGCGTAATCGAAAAGGGAGCCCTTGTCCATTACGGCTCCTGAGACTCCTTGTGCTACTTTAATAGGTGCATCCTCTGCAAAGTATCTTTTTTCCCCTCCCTTTTCCATTGCTTCAAGGGAAGCCATACCTCTGTATTTTTTCAGGCGTATGCCGTTCTCATAAAAGTATTCGCCGGGAGCTTCTTCAGTGCCTGCGAACATTGATCCCATCATTACTGTTGAAGCTCCAATTGCGAGCGCTTTGGTTATATGGCCGATATTAGCGATGCCGCCGTCCGCGATTATCGGGATCTCGCTTTTTTTCGCGAACCTGGCGCATTTAAATATAGCGTTTGCCTGGGCCCTTCCCACTGCCATTGTTGTCTGAGTTGTGCATATTGATCCTGGCCCCATGCCTATCCTTAAAGCATCTGCACCGGCTTTAATCAGGTTGTCGCACTGATCCTCTGTAACGATGTTACCTCCTATAACGTCTATTTCGGGATACTTGCTTTTTATATATTTTATCATATCGATCTGGAATTTGGAGTTGCCCTGTGCTGAATCTATTATAACTACATTTACTCCTGCAATGGCAAGCGCGTCGAGTCTTTCCTTTGATTCGTCCCTTGTGGATATGGCTGCCCCAACCATAAGCTGTTTTTTTTCATCTTTTGAGGCAAAGGGAAATTCCCTGTTTGTAAGAAGGTCGTTCCTGCTCATAAGGGCGACCAGGTTGCCTTTGCTGTCAATAATGGGGAGTTTGCCTTTTTTGGATTTTTTGAGAATCTCGTTGGCTTCTTTGAGGGAAATGCTTTTCGGCGCTGTTACAAGGTCTGTAGTCATAACTTCACTGAGTTTCCTGGTTCTGCAGGTTTCGAAGTCGGTGTCCCTGTTTGTGACTATTCCGATCAGCCTGGAGTTGAGCTTGCCGTTTTCCGTAATGGGAATGCCCGAAAATCCGTATTTTTCTTTGATTGTATCAATATCCGCTATTGTGTGGTCTGCGGAAAGGACAATAGGATTGTTTATAAATCCGTTTTCGAATCTCTTGACTTTGCGGACTTCTTCATATTGTTCTTCGATAGTATTATTGTAATGGATGAATCCTATTCCTCCGAGCAGAGCCAGGCCTATTGCCATTTTTGACTCTGTGACAGTGTCCATTGGGCTGGAAGAGAGGGGCTTTTTTATGATCAGGTTTCTGGTGAGCCTTGTTTCAAGAGAAACGTCTTCAGCATTAAAGTCAATGAATCCCGGAAGTATGATAAAATCATCAAAGGCAAGGCCTTTATTGGAATTAAATAGTTCGTCGGCAGAACTGCCGTCATTTGGGATCATATAAAATACTCCTGATATATGATAATAATTTATATAGGATATTGATTTCAAGCAGATTAATTGAAAAGAGAGATAATACTTTTTTTATATTACCAGTCAAATCCTTTATGCAGTCAGATAATTATTTTAATATAAAATTATATCTAAATTTTAAAAATTCAAGTAAAATGTTCGGAAAGGGTGGAATAAAAATAAAAAAATAAATAATATAAGGGAAAAGCTTTTATATACGGCTTTGAAACGGAGGTGATAAGGTCAGGATATAGGGCAAACTGGGAGCTGTCAGGACTAATTGCTGCTGAATTGGCACTTTTTGTGCCGGAAATTTTTGTTTTTATGTATTTCGATATATACAGGTTGTACCCGCTCATATTGAGAAAGCGGGCTTTTTTTGTAAAGGCAGATCTCTCGTCAGTGCTCATGGACTGCCATGTGCGCACGGCATCACCGAAGCTGCGGCGTACTGCGCGCTGTGCTTCTGTATCGGGATTTCGCGGTATGACATGGGTACGCACGCACTGTTTCCCGCGGCTGTAGTAAAAAACGATGTTCCCTATCCGGCCATGTATCGATTTTATTAATATGTTCGGTGTTGCTGTTGCCATTGGTTTTTTCCTTTTATCAGTATATATTTTCTTTCTTTTTACAGGTTCAGAGATGGCCGTTAACTTCTTTGGCTAATGTTTTATATGTGAATTAAAACTTTTTCCCCCTTCCATTATCATATACGATTTTACCTTACACTTTTTGGGCTGTTTTCAGTGGATTTTTGAATTTTTTTTAGGGATTTGGAAAAAATATCTGAACCCTGCTTAAGGGATAGGCAGGATTAAAAGATGTCTGAACCACCGATTACACAGATTAAAATGATTAAAATGATTAAAAACGTAATTTGAGGGATTGTTTGAATCATTTTAATTTGTGGTCATAGATGTATGAAACGGGATTTGTATGATTTAAGGATCGGTATGAATTAGACAGGATGGCAGCGGTTGAAGGGATTGTTTGCAAAGACAGATTCCCCATGGTTGAAACCATGGGTTAGCCGGAAGCTGATTTTTGTTTTTTCATGAGTCGCAGGTGTTTAAAAAATTATATTGACATGTGGTCTTTGGCCGGGATTGGTTTTAGAACAGGCGACCTGCGTTTTTATATGCCTGTTGATTTTATCTTGTTGTCAAAAATAATATTTTATTGATTGAATCGTTCTAAAATATTTATATTTTAATATATGAGAAAAAAAT
>CAZVYR010000327.1:0-4822 GCA_964631555.1 uncultured Leptospirales bacterium | reverse complement strand
TTCTGGAAACTCCAGCTAAATCGGCAGCGCCGTATGCTCACCAATGACATACAAAACCAAGTACTTTTGGTTTAAATTTAAGTCCATTACTCATTCGTTTCCACCTCCTTTGTTAGTTTTCCGGCTTTATTTAAAATAAAAAAATATTCGAATATATTTATGCGACTTCAACCGCTTCATCGATTTGTTGCGTGATCTCTTCCTCAGTGATTGCCGCGTCAATTTCGCAAAATACCTCTTCATCTGTAAAGTGCTTCAGTGAAATAGCACCGGTCGGGCATTTTGAGTTACAGAGACCATCTCCTTTACAGAGAACAGGATTAATTGTTACCTTTTTACCTTGTCTGGAATCAATAAGCTCTAAAGCACCATAAGTACATACAGAAACACATGCTCCGCAGCCCATACACATTTTTTCATTTACTGTGCAAACAGAACCGGAGGCTACTACTATATCATGCGAAAGAAGAGTTAAAACCCTGCCTGCGGCTCCATAAGACTGATTGATCGTTTCCTGTATAAACTTGGGATAATGAGCTGTTCCACAGAGATAGACACCGTCCGCGGCAAACTCAACTGGTCTTAATTTTACATGAGCTTCTTTAAAGAAACCGTCAGGGCTTAAAGTTACCTTGAATAATCCCGATACTTCTTTGGTCTCTGCAGCAGGAATAATGGCGGCAGCCAGAGCGATTATATCGGCATCTATTTCAAGCTTCATACCTAGGATATAATCTGTCGCAGTTACCTTGAGAACAGGGCGGCCGTCTTCCGATTGTCCGGGTTCCACCTGGGGTTTATCCTCAGGCTCATAACGTATGAATTTAACATCTTTACCCGCTGCTTCCCTGTAATAATCCTCTTTGAATCCGTATGTTCTGATATCCCGGAAGAGAATATAGATATCCATCATGGGATTCAGCTCTTTCAGCTTAAGGGCATTCTTTATAGACTCGCTGCAGCAGACCCGGCTGCAATAATTTCTGTCTTCGTTCCTGCACCCCACACACTGGATCATCACCAGATTTTGAGAATTCATTACTTTTTCATCTCTATTGGTGATCTTTTCCTCCAGTTCAATGTGAGTCATTACCCTGTCGTCTTCTCCGTAAAGGTATTCGGTGGGTTTATATAAATCAGCACCTATTGCAATAACGGCTGCACCGTGTTTTATCTCTGAAATTCCTCTATCAGATTTTACTGTGGTTACAAAATTTCCAATATATCCTGTGGCATCTGTTATTGCGGCTTTATGATATACGTGTATTAAAGGGTGTTGATAGACTTGTTTAATAAGATCGCGTAAGTAGTCCTGAACATCCAGCCCTTCAAGGGTCGTATGAATTTTTCTTGCCATGCCGCCAAGTACCCCTTCCTTTTCCACCAGGTGGACATCATGTCCCTGTTTGGCTATGGAAATGGCACTTGTCATGCCGGCTATACCTCCGCCAACCACTAACGCCGCTTTATTGACAGGCAGGTCAAATTCCTGTAACGGCTCAAGCTGCTTTGCCCGTGCTACCGACATTCTAATTATATCTTTAGCCTTGTCCGTGGCTTCTTCTTTTTCTTTGGAGTGTACCCAGGAATTATGCTCCCTGATATTCGCCATTTCGTAATAATATTGGTTGATCCCCGCTTCGCGAAGAGTGTCCCGGAATAACGGCTCCAGGGTCCTGGGGGAACAGGCAGCAACCACTACCCGGTTTAGCTTCTTTTCGCTTATCATATCCGTTATTTCCCTGGCGGAATTCGTAGCGCATGAAAATAACTGCTCCTGGGCATATACAACATTAGGCAAAGTTTTACAATATTCAACCGTTTCGGGAACATTTACAATTCTTCCAATATTGGCACCGCAATGACACACAAAGACTCCTATCCTTGGCTCTTCATCTGAGAGATCTTTTTCCTGCGGGTAAACTCTTTCTCTGGAAAGATTGCCGCGCCTGTAATCAAGAAGTTCGCCAATCTGGGAACCTGCTCCACTTGCGCTGAAAACCGACTCAGGTATATCTATAGGACCCTGTAAGCCTCCGCTAACAAAAATACCCGGCCTGTTGGTCAGCATTGGATTCACAGGATCAAGCTTACAAAAATTGTGAGATTCTAATTCAATACCGAACTTTTGCGCAATATCCTTCACGTCACGAGGAGGCTCCAGTCCGACGGATAATACCACCATATCGAACTCTTCCTCTTTTACTCCTTCTTCCGGGATAGAATATTTTATTGTAACATTCCTGGTTTCAGGATTTTCTTTTCCAATTGTTACATAACTTCTGATAAAACGTACATCGGGAAGATTTTCCGTCCTTTCAAAGAATCGTTCAAAATCTTTACCGAAAGAACGGATATCATTATGGAAAACTGTGCATTCCGCGTCCGCGTCATGATCTTTTGTAAGGATCACCTGTTTCTGGGTATATGTACAGCATACGCCTGAGCAATAGCTGTTCCCGCCGGGAGTTACCTGTCTGGAACCGACGCATTGAATCCAGGCTATCTTGTGCGGATGCTTTTTGTCGGATGTACGCAGAATTTCGCCTCCGTATGGCCCGGTTGAACACAAGAGGCGTTCATAGTCCATACTGGTAACCACATTTTCATACTTCCCGTAGCGATAATCTTCCCTGAACTCAGGGTTATATGGTTCAATGCCCTGGGATAAAATTATTGCCCCAACATTTATTTCTTTCTTCTCCGGGCTTTGGTTCAAATCTATGGCATTGTTTTTACAAACTCCTTCGCATATACGACACTTCTTTTCTTTAAGATAAAGACAACTTTCATCTATATACGCGACAAGGGGAATTGCCTGTGCAAAATAAATATGAACTGCTTTATTCTGTGATATTTCCTGGTTATATTCATCAGGATACTGTACAGGGCAGTACTCCACACAAGTAGTACAGCCCGTGCATTTATCCTCAATAATATACCTGGGTTTTTTATTCAACGTTACGTTAAAATTTCCTGCTGTCCCTTCCACATGATCGACTTCAGTGTAGGTAAGGACTTCAATATTTGGGTGCCGGCCGACCTCGACCAGTTTAGGTGCGAGTATTCACATCGAGCAGTCGTTGGTCGGAAAGGTCTTATCAAGCTGTGCCATATGCCCGCCGATACTCGGCGCTTTGTCAACAAGGTAAACCTTGAATCCGGCATCGGCAAGATCAAGAGAAGCTTGAATACCGCTGATCCCTCCGCCAACAACCATTACATCTCCAAACTCATTGTCTCCCGGACCGTTGTAAAGTTGTTGAATTTGCTCTTTTACCATTATTCTATATCCTTATCAATTTTGTTCTGCTTATTATTATACTGACAATTGCAGAAATTTGATATATTCATTGATCGCAATTAAAAAACTTCTAAAAAAAATGCTGAAAAATCCTTAATTTGTCTAATCCTAATAGAATATTATTTTAAAGTCATGCCTGAAGATACTTAAACAACAAAGAATTTAAATAACTTCCGCGAGAATCTCGGTAATATCCTTTACCACTAAGTCATCAGCATGGTTCGTAACAAGCCTGCTGTCCTCAAGAGCAGTAATGCAATAAGGACAGGCAGTAACAAGCACCTCAGCTCCGACATTAATAGCCTGTTCTATCCTGATATTAGAGAATCTTTCCTTCTTTACTGTTTCCATCCAGACTCTGCCTCCGCCCATTCCGCAGCAGAGACTTTCTTCCCTGGAATCAGGCAATTCAGCCAGTTCCAAACCGGGTATACTTTTTAAAACATTCCGTGGCTCATCAAAAATTCCGTTATGCCGTCCCAGGTAACACGGGTCGTGGTACGTAACTTTCTTCAAATATTCTTTTTGAGGTTTAATTCTTCCTTCATTGATGAGCTCGCTTAAGTATTGCGAGATATGTATTACCTCAAAATTAGCCATGAACTCGGGATATTCGTTTTTAAAAGTATGAAAGCAATGGGGTGAAGAGACAAGTATCCTCTTCACTCCGTTATCTATAAAAGTCTTAATATTTTCCCTGGCCAGGCGTTTAAATAAATCCTCATTGCCCGCTTTTCGGACACTCTCGCCGCAGCAGTTTTCCTTGGATCCCAGAATTCCGAAATTTACCCCTGCTTTATTAAGTATGGCGGCAGTAGCCTGAGCTACCTTCTTTAATCTTGGGTCATAGCTTGGATAACAACAGGGAAAATACAGGAGTTCGGTGTCTTCGGTAAATTCCTTTACTCCCTGGTCTTTGGCCCAGTTTCCCCGGTCATTCGGTTCCTGCCCCCATGGATTACCCACACTGGCAATATTTGTCATGGTACTTCTCAGGCTGGGGAGACTTGCGGGGACCACCCCGTCAGGCACCAGCAGCCTTCGCATAGCCCTCATAACATCGATCAGTTCAACCCCCCTGGGGCAGCGCTGAACGCATGCACCGCATGTGGCACACAGCCACAGATCTTCAGATTCGAAAGGCACTACTCCGTATTTTGCCTGGTTGATAATTTTGCGGACAAAAAAATGTCTTACATTATTCCATGGGCATACGGTTTCACATGTTCCGCATTGATAGCAGAATTTAAAGGCATCCCCGCCTGACTCTTTAATGCCGTCTATTACCACCTTAAAGGGGTCTAAGGGTAAAGTTTCCATATTGTTTCCTGATCCTTTTTTTAAACTGTAATGCTTTATTCCTTCTGCATCATACGGGCGATTGTATCAGTTATCTTTTCTATTCCATATTTGTCTACCATTGCTGTCAATCCTGCCTCTACATTCTCAATTTCTACTTCTTCTTCAACTTCCTCTTCCCTTTCTTCATAAATCAGGACATCATTGAGGCACCATTGG
>CAZVYR010000326.1:0-4847 GCA_964631555.1 uncultured Leptospirales bacterium | reverse complement strand
AGATACATGCTTCTACTACGTCAGGATCATATAATATACCGCTATTCTTTTGTATTTCTTCTAAAGCTTTATCAATACCAAGAGCAATCCTGTATGGACGATGCGAAGCCATGGCTTCAACAACGTCTGCAACTGCAATAATCTTAGATTCAATCAAAATATCATTACTTTTTATTCCCAACGGATATCCGGAGCCGTCGATCCTTTCATGATGTTGATGTACAATTTGAGCAATAGGCCACGGGAATGAAATCGGCTTTAATATTTCGTAACCGCTACTGGCATGATTCTTTATTAAACCGAATTCCAATTCTGTCAAACGTCCGGGTTTTGTGAGTATTTCCGCGGGTACGGATATTTTCCCAAGATCGTGAATCATTCCTGCAATCCGTATTCCCGAAATTATCTCGTCCGAAAGTCCCAGCTCTGCGGCAATAGCAACCCCAAGATCAGATACCTTACGCTGATGGCCCGCTGTATAAGGATCCCTTGCCTCAATTGCCAGGCTTAATGCGTCAACAGTGCTGCCGAATATCTTCTGCAGATTATTGTAATTTTGTCTTATCTCTTCCTCAGCTCTTTTCTGTTTGTCATAGAGCATTGCATTTTCAATCGATATAGCCATTTGCGAGGATAAAATATTTAATATCTCCCGCCTCTCCTGGGAGAATGCCCCTGCAGAAAGGTTATTTTCGAGATACAGGATATATGCCAATCTGCCCTTATTTATAATTGGTGCACACAGAATTGATTTTGGTTTATTCTTTAAAACATACGGGTCATTTGTAAAATCGCCTTCTGAGGATGCATCGTTCAATATGAGCATCTTATTTGTTCTTGCGGCATAATTGACTATTGATGAGGATAAACCTTCATGTATTTCAATCGGAATAGATTTGAACACTGCAACCTCTTCATCTTCGATTATACCCTCTGCTTCAACCAGATATTTTCCATTATCCTCCAGTATCATAAATCCCTTTCTGGCTCCGGCATTCTCCATCGCTATTTTTATCATCTTGGCTAAAAGTTTTCCCAATACTACTTCACTGGATATAGCCTGCGACGCCTTTATTACTGTCGTCAGATCCATGATATCAGAACTTACTTCAGATCTGGAACCGCTGAAATTATCTGGTGCGGATATACTAGCGCTTCTGAGTTGTAATAATATTTCAGGATACATCTCCCGTAACTGCTTTAACTTGGCTAAAGCCCCCCATCTTGAATAACAGTTATATGCATCCTGTAAATATAGCCCTGCCAATTTCTGTATATCTCTCTTTAAATAATACCTGCCTGCGATTTCATTGGCTATCGCTTCTTCTATCAAGTATTCATTCTTTCTGCACAACTCTATGGCTCTGTTATATTCTTCTTCTGCGCTGGAATGCTTCCCTAAGATACACGCCTTTTCCGCTTCGATTATTTTAATCAGATGCTCGTTATTCATCGGAGCATGTGCGGCCCATTTGCCGAATTGTTTCAGGCTTTGATTTACAAACTTTATATATTCTCTCTTTTGGGTTTTAGATGCAGTAGGATAAAGAGCCAGCCTTGCAAGCGAAGAATAAAACAGGTAATCCTTGACTGCGATGCCCCCTGTCATTGAAGTGTAGTATTCAACTGAATTGCAGGAATCGATCATGGCTCCTTTGTAATCATTAAAAATGTATCTTAACATAAGCTCATAAATATAGAAAGTCCCCAAATTGGTCCTTACATTGGAATTCTTCCACATTGGTATGATTTTTTCTTTATCGAAAGTCGTACCGGTAAGTTCTGTGTGCGACTTATTTTTTCCTAAAAAAATTAACACTATCTGCCAGAAGAGCAAGTGGAAACCGGACATCTGAAGCTGTTTAAGCTGTTCCAGTTTTTTATTATTTTTAGCCATAAGCTGTTCCAGTTGCGTCAGTTCACTCCCGGTATTAATGCCCATAGCGTCGTATATAAAAATACTTAAGGCAGTATTCTCAAGATCCCCTGTTTCCATTCCGATAAAATAGGATTTCATGAATTCGGACCTGACTGCTTTCAAATTCTCTTTCCAGTGCGCGATTTGCAGATTATAGAGGGCTATGGATCCGGCTTCGTACCTTCGCGCGTTATATTTTTTTAATAGTTTAAGCCCTATATTACCCAGTTTGTATCCTGCTTCAACATCGCCTACAATATTAATTATTATGTTCGCCATCCTGATATAGCTGAGTGATTGACTCTGGCATTGGCCGAATTTTAAAGAAAGCCTGACCTGCTCAATGGATGAGAATATATACAGATTCGGCAATATATACAATGCGCTTTTTGTCAGAAGGGGGTAGATCCTGAAAACAGCCAGCATATGAGGATCAGTCATTTCAGGAAGATCCAATAGGGAATCCACTCTGTTTAATAACAGTGAAGGCCTGATCTTTAAGAGCGCAAATTTAATCCGGAATTTTCCCGGGTTTTTAGGGATATGGTATTTTAATTTTTTTAAAATATCGAGCGAAGTATCAACGCTTGCTTCAAAATTTAATTGTGCGTCATAAGCATGGATCTTTGTCTCATAAACAGGTACTGTATCGTAAATATTCCTGCCCATATTAATGACAACAGAAAAATAGCGATCCATGGCATCATAATCGCCGTTCAGATAAGCTGTCTCCACTGCTTCGGTGTAAAGAGCTAAGGCAAGATCATATTGATCCTCCCAGCATTTTTTTTCAAGCAGGCTTATACCGGTCTCATAGTATTTAAAAGCAGGCAAAAATGCTGATGAGGCTTTTGCCTTTATCCCGCAATCATAATTTAGACGCGCAAGCTTTTCCTTTTCTTCCCTATCCGATATCAGGCTGCGCCCCAGATTCAGCTGGTCTGCTATATACAATAATTTTTTATATAACTCGGCCGGGTCAGTCTTCCCAAGCATCAGTTTCCCGATAGTGTAGTGCAATGACGGCTTTTTTTCGTCAGGCAGCAATGAATACGCTGCTTCCTGAATTCTGTCATGATTAAATATATAAATATTGCCGGTAATGCCGATATAGCCTTCATTTATGGCTTCGGTCAGGATCTCTAATGTCTTATCAATAGACTTTTTCAGTACAAATGCTAATGTCTCCAGATTGAACCTGTTGCCTATGCATGCGCATACCTTTAATACCTCCTGAATTCCTTCGGGCAGCCTCTTAATCTTATCTGAAAGAAATTTGACAACATTGTCGGTTATGCGTGTCTCCCTGATTCTGTTTATATCCCATTTCCATCCTAAATCTGCACTAGGCTTCAGAATTCCTTCATTATACAGGGTATGAAGAAATTCGTTCACAAAAAACGGGTTCCCGCCTGTCTTTTTATACACAAGTCCGGCAAGATCAGAGCCTCTCCCTACGGAACATTTTAAAAAATTAATAATAAGATCTTTAACATTCTTCTCCGTAAGTTCAGAAAGAATTATTTTTTTTATATTTATACTTTTCTCAATCTCTTTTAATATTTCAATTAGAGGATAGGTCTCGGTTACTTCATTATCCCTGTACGATCCTATTATTAAAAGGTATTTTATTCCCGAACTGGTGATGTTCCTGATTAGCTGAAGACTTGCCAGATCAGCCCATTGCAGATCGTCAAGAAAAAGGACAATCGGGTGTTCCTTCTTTGCAAAAACTCCTGCGAATTTTTCAAACACCATGTTGAACCTGTTCTTCATTTCATTCGGTCCAAGGTCAGGGACTCCTGATTGTTTGCCTATTATAAGTTCAAGTTCGGGTAAAATATCCGTTATTACCTTGGCGTTTGTACCAAGAACTTCCAGTAAATTTTTCTTGATCTCATCGATCTTTTCATCACTCTCAGCCAATATCTGCTTCAAGAGTTTCTGAAACGCTTGAATTATCGCGCTATAAGGTGTATCTCCCCTGAACTGTTCATACTTGCCTGATAAAAAATATCCTCTCTTCTTTGTAACAGGCTTATTTATCTCGTTTATTAGCGCGGATTTCCCGACTCCCGGACTACCGATTACAAAAATGACTCCAACATTACTCTCACCCTTGTCAGATATTTCCCGATCGCTTACAGCCTCAAAGGCTGATATGAGAAGGTCTATCTCTTTCTCTCTCCCAATAAGTTTCTGAGGAATAATAAACCTGTTCGATATATCATGCCTTGCAAGGTCAAAATAGTCTATTCTGTCTTCAGAATCTATTTTTTCAAGGCATTCTTTGAGGTCTGCCATTAGGCCAAAGGGATTCTGGTATCTGTCCTCTGCATTCTTGGACATCAGTTTTATTATTATTTCCGAGATAACATGTGGAATATCTGAATTTCGCTCGATTGGCGGCACCGGCTCTTTTGCTATATGCGAATAGATTATTTCAAGAGGATCTATTGAGTCAAACGGTATCGTACCTGTGATCATCTTATAGAAAGTTACTCCAAGTGAGTACAGGTCTGTCCTGCAATCAATCACGCGGTTCATACGGCCGGTCTGCTCCGGAGACATATATAAAAGACTCCCGCGCATTACCTCAGGATTAAATATTTGTTCATTTTCATGAGTCAAAACCGAAGATATCCCGAAATCCGTTATCTTTACTTGCTCATCCTTCGGGTTGATAAAAATATTACCAGGTTTTATATCTTTATGAGCTATACTCCTTTTATGCAGTTCTCCTATTATCTCTGAGATTTTAATTGATATGTTTAAAAAAGATTTTATATCAAATACTTTCCGTTCATCCAGGATACTATCCATGGATACCCCGATAAAATCCTCAAGAACAATAACAAATCTGTTTTCATGATGTATTATGTCATAAGTCTTAATAATACCGTCAATATCCAGGTTTTTTATTATCTCA
>CAZVYR010000325.1:0-4855 GCA_964631555.1 uncultured Leptospirales bacterium | reverse complement strand
AAGCTTAACATAGAAGAAAATGATATTGTTATTACAACATACGGGCTGGCGCGGATATACAACAAGAAGTTCACGGCCGTTGAATGGGATGTTCTCGTGATCGATGAGGCCCAGAATATCAAGAACCCGCTGACCGACCAGACTAAATCCCTGAAAGCCGGGGGCACGGGCCTTAATCTGACGAATGCCGCGAACGTTATTCACTACGACCTCTGGTGGAACCCGGCAGTTGAAGACCAGGCCACAGACCGCGCGTACCGCATTGGCCAGACAAAGAATGTGCAGGTTCACAGGCTTATTACAATGGGTACATTTGAAGAAAGGATCGATGCCATGATAAAAGCAAAAAAAGAACTCGCGGATCTCACTGTATCTGCGGGCGAAACATGGATAACGGAGATGTCGAATAAAGACCTGAGAAATATTTTCAGCCTGCATTCAGGAGATTGAGAGGCCTGAGAAGCTGTTGTTATAAATTATCCTGTAATTGTTTATCAATGTTTGCCGGGTATTTAAAGACGCGGAATTAATTATAAATCCTGTTGACATAGTGTATCATAAGTGTTACACTTGTCATATAAGGAGATTTGAAATATGCCGACAAAAAGTCCGAGAATAAATGTTGTACTTGAAGAGCCGCTGTATGCGGCTATTGAGCATCTTGCCAAAAGAGACAAGGTGTCACTTTCCTTAAAGGTCCGTGATCTCGTAAAAGAGGCGCTGGAATTTGAAGAAGATATTTCCCTGTCTGCGTTCGCAGAAGAAAGAGATAAAACATTTAAGAAAAAAAGTTCGTTGAAACATGACGATGTCTGGGGTACCGGTGTTTGAAATAAGGTATCACCCGGATGTCAAACATGTTGACCTGCCGAAGATCAATCCAAAGATAAAAAAACGCATAAAGAATGCTATAGAGACGCGACTGGTTACAGCTCCGCATCAGTATGGAGAACCGTTGAGAAAAACACTCAAGGGTTACTGGAAACTGAGGGTCGGTGATTACAGGGTGGTCTTTAGAATTCAGCATAATGAAGTTTATATTCTCGGTATCATTCATAGAAGGCAGGTTTATGAAAAAGTCGATAAACGTTCATAACCTGCTTCCGGTATTTTTATACTGACATTATGCTCCGGTCTGTCGCAGAATATATACACGCCTTTCTTACTTGTATACGGTTTTGAAACGGAGGGGAATCGCTGAGAGAGCGTTCAAAAAACATGTCATTCATTCCTTTGGAAATATCTTTTGTTCCCTTATCTATTGACAAACAACGGTAAATCCTTTAAGATATATAACACCGATTAATCAGTTACTGCGAAACGATTCTGTAATGCTTCGGATCCACTGCCCGATAGTTACAGAGGGGCTTCTTACAATATAACAGAACCTGAAAAATAAATATTTTATACTAAGAATGAAACAAAATGCCGTTATATAACTCTTATACAATAAGTTCATTGATATTATTGGAAACATCAATTTATCGTGAACAGCAAAACAATTCCAGTTTGGTGCGGATATATTAAAATTTTTTAAATTATGCAATAAAATACTAAACCTTTCGTCTATAATAAGTGTTTATAATTATATACTTGCCGTAAAAACGATTTTCCCCGCCTCAGGCAGGGGCAGACCCTTATATTTTGGGAGAGTTGTAACAACTCTAATGAATTATTTAAAATGTTACCAAAGAGAACTCAATGCCGGCAGAATGTCCGGGCATAATCTTTCAGGAGGATAATGTGAATATAATCGATATTAAAGGTTTGAAAAAAAATTACCCGCTGGGTGAGACAACTGTCCAGGCGCTCAGGGGTGTTGATATTTCAATACAGGAAGGAGACTTCATGAGTATTGTCGGGCCATCGGGAAGCGGCAAGACAACACTGCTCAATATAATCGGCTGTATAGATTTTGCCAGCGAAGGGACTGTGCATGTCGGGGGCGTGGACATTACAACCCTCTCTGACCGCGAGGTAACCGACCTGAGACTGCATAAAATAGGATTCATATTCCAGACATTCAACCTGATCCCGGTACTGAATATACTGGAGAATGTCGAGTTCCCGCTTCTCCTTATGAAGAATCAATCCAAGGCTGAGATACGAAAGAGGGCAGAGAAGCTGATTGACGAAGTGGGGCTCGCGGAACAGACCGTGCACAAGCCTGCAGAGCTATCGGGCGGCCAGAGGCAGCGCGTGGCTATTGCAAGGGCGCTGGTCACCAATCCCGACATTGTACTCGCGGATGAGCCTACGGCAAACCTGGATTCGGGGACCGGCGGGCAAATACTCGACCTCATGAGGAATTTGAATGAAATTGAAAATACTACCTTTATTTTTTCAACGCATGATGCCAATGTCCTTCGATATGCCAGGAACGTAGTAAAAATAAAAGACGGTATGCTGGACAGGGAGTAAATCAATGGGACTTATTCTTAAGATAGCGTGGAGAAACATAAAAAGACATAAGGGGAAAAGCGCGATAATCGGTATTATACTTTTCCTCGGGGCTCTTCTGATGACTCTCGGCAACGGCATCATTTCCGGCATGGACAGGGGCCTTGAAAAGAATATAATAGACGGGTTTATGGGGGATGTTGTCATTATCTCGGACAAGGAAAAGACCGACAATATACTCTTTAAAATGTATGGAGAATCGATCTCAACTATCCCGGATTACAAAGCAATAAAGAACGTTTTGCAGAAAGAAAATTATATAGATAAGTTTCTTCCGGTCGGGAAAAACATTGCAATGGTGCTTAATGAGAACGGCGGCGACCCTTCGTTTATGTACCTGCTGGGAGTGGATTTCAACGAGTATAAAAAGATGTTCGGGAACAATATTACTGTTCTGGAAGGAAGATTGTTCAAGGACCGCGAGCAGGGTATACTGGTTCCGGCAAGAGCGCGTGAGGAATTATATTCCGCAATGGATATATGGATTCTCCCTGAAAACGGTAAATTGATTGTGCAAAACCTGTCTAAAGATGCTCTGCCGTACAAGGATCAATTGACGCTTAAAGACAATGTTGTGCTGATGGGATTTACTGATGACGGCTCATCTTCAGACATCCGTCTTAAGGTTAAGGGAATATTCAAATACAGGGCTTTGAATACTATCTGGGGTCATTTCTCGATCACTGATATAGAGTCGTACCGTAATGCCATGGGTTATTTCTCTGCTTCCGAAATGAAGGTGGATATATCCAAATCGGAGCAGAAACTTCTTTCAAGCGACACCGGGAACCTGGACGATATGTTCGGACAGGATACGATGATAATAACTGATACCGGATCATCCGACATTGGCAAAGTTAATTTTAAGAAGAAAGAAATCGCCACAACGGCAGGGGTCGATCTCGAAAGCGGGGCATATAATTGCGTGTTCGTCAGGCTTAAAGACAGCGGCACGCTTGATAAGTCAGTTGCAAAGCTGAACAGCGCGTTTAAGAAAGCCGGCATTGATGTACGCGCGGTCACATGGAAAAAAGCGGCAGGTATGATAGGCAGCATGGCAGTATTAATCAAGGGTGCGCTTTTTATATTCGTAACAATGCTTTTCCTTGTTGCTGTAATAATAATTGTTAATACGCTCACAATGTCCGCGATCGAGCGTACTACAGAGATAGGAATGATGCGGGCTATAGGAGCGAGAAAACGATTCGTCAGCAGCATGTTCATCGGAGAAACAGCAATACTCTCCGGGATATTCGGAGGGATCGGGATCATTATCGGAATAATCACTATTTATATTACGCCTTTATTCAATATAAGCACAGCGAATGACATGCTGCAACTTTTGTACGGTGGTGATACGCTCATGCCCTACCTTTCGATCTATGATATTATCATAGTTGTTTTACAGCTCGCGCTCGTAACCTTTGTGACAGTACTGTACCCGGTCAGGGTCGCGAACAAAATCACACCTCTTGACGCCATAGCGCGCGACTAAAGGAGACGCTCATGAAATTTCTGTTATCTATAAGTTTGCGAAATCTTTTAAGGCAGAAGAGAAGGAATATTTTTCTAGGTTCGGCAATGGCTTTCGGAGTGATGATACTTATTATTGCCAATTCCTTTTCCCACGGTATTTCGGATATTATGTTCAATAAAGTAATAGTATATATGACCGGCCACGTGGGAATCTCGATAAATGAAGGCAGCGGCAGCCGGATCCCGGTTTTTCGCGACAAGGAACGATTGCTGAATATTATAACTTCCAATGTCGATAAGAAAAAAATACTTGATATCGATGAAGCGGTAGGAATTTTCTGCAGGGCCATAGGCAATGGAAAGGCCGACAATGTAGTGCTTGTTGGTATTGATATGAGCAAACAAATAACTGAAGAGCAGTTGAAAGAAGTCAGTGAATCTTTTAATACGATCGAAGGCAGCTTCCTTGACATCACCCGCACGGATGTTGAGAACCCGGTGTTGCTTTCAAAGCAGAAAGCCGAATCATTGAATGTTAAGATTAATGATATTATACGCATTAAATTCAGGAACATTTATGGACAGAACCAGGCTGCCAGGCTTGTTGTAACAGGGCTTATGGCGAATGACAATATATTCATGCAGGGTGTCATGTTCGTTGAGCTTCAGAATATTAAAAAAATGCTTGGTTACAGGCCCTATGAATGCGGGAACATACAGATAACTCTGCGCGACCCTGTACGCGATTCCGCGAGGGTAGCGGACAGGCTGTATGAAGCGCTGAAACCAGGCCATGCTTTTATCGCGGGCAGGGTATTGGCAAAGGCTTCGTCTCCTGCCACAGTGCTTCCTTTTATGGGTGACGATGATTCGGAAAAACTTATGCGGGATTCTTTTAAGCTTGTTTCCGGAAGAATGA
>CAZVYR010000324.1:0-4856 GCA_964631555.1 uncultured Leptospirales bacterium | reverse complement strand
AAACAGCATAGGATGCATTGACAGAGTGGACAGCGGGGAAATACTGTTAAACGGCGAGAATCTTACCGATAAATCCCCAAAGGAGCAGACCCGCTTCCGAAGGGAAAACTACGGCTTTATTTTCCAGACTTACAACCTTATCCCCGTGCTCAACGTTTTCGAGAATATTGAACTCCCGTTAAAACTCCTGAAAAAATATTCGGAAAAAGAAATATCGGAGCAAGTCCTCGAAATACTTGAAAAGGTCGGCCTTCAGGGACTCGAAAAGCGCATGCCGCTTGAACTCTCCGGGGGCCAGCAGCAAAGGGTATCAGTTGCCAGAGCCCTTATCAAAAAGCCGAAAGTCGTTCTCGCGGATGAGCCTACCGCGAACCTTGATACCAATACCGGCCAGACAATTGTCTCCCTGATGAAAGATCTGAATAAAAACGAAGGAGTCACTTTCCTGTTCTCCACACATGACCGCTTTATCATGGACCAGGCAGAACGCCTTATAGAAATGCGCGACGGAAGAATCAGTTAAAGGAGAAGACCATGAAATATCTCTTTAAGCTCGCGGTAAAAAACATAATGAAAGCACGCAGAAGAACAGTGCTTACATTCCTGATGCTTTCATTCGGCATACTTATCTACCTGATTATGGAAGGCATGCTTGCCGGCTTTGACGAAGCTTCTTTCAGAAACTTCATAGACTTTGAAACAGGCCACTTCAAGATCAGGAGCCTTAAGTTCGATGAAGACCATCCTTATGACACAGACAATTATCTTCAGGATACGTCCCGTATTAAAGAAAAGCTCGCAAAACTTGACTTTGTAACAGGCTACACCTCAAGAATAAATTTCCTCTCGGAGATCGACAACGGTATAGACTCAACCCCTGTTATAACAACAGGAATAGATCCTGAAAACGACAATAAAGTATTCAGTCTTGAAAAATATATTGTAAAAGGAAAGCTTGAGAAAGGCGGCTTACTAATAGGGAAATCCCTGGCACAGGATATGAAAGTTGATATCGGCGATACAGTGTACATTACCTTCAGAAGCACTAAAGGAATGTTCACATCCATAGAACTGCTTGTCACAGGCCTTGTCCAGTCAGCAGACCCGAAAACCAACAACCTGACAGTCTTCATGAACCTCGACGAAGCAAAAGAGCAACTGGGAGTCAAAGGAGCAACAGAAATTTCATTAAGAACATTAAACTACCAGAGACCTGAATTATATATAGATAAATTAAAATCCGAAATACCTGGTGTTAAAATCCAGAGCTGGAAAGAGCTTTCCACGGATTTCGCTGCACTGATGTCCACAAAAAGAGCCGGGGGTACGTATTTCCTTTTATTCATAGTAGTTATCGCACTCGTGGGCATTATTAACACCCTGCTCATGTCGGTTTATGAGAAAAGGCGTGAAATAGGCACGCTTATGGCGCTTGGCATGGAGCAAAGGGAGATCAGGAATGTATTTATATTCGAAGGTTTCCTGATAGGTCTTTTCGGCAGTATATTCGGTCTTATCATCGGTACCCTAGTTAATCTTTATTTCATATATGTAGGCATAGACTACACATCCATGCTCGGAGGAGGAGGAATGGGATTCAACGTAATGGGAGTAATAAAATCCGCCTGGGTATTCCCGGCCTACGCTTACTCCCTGCTCCTGGTAGTATTCGCAAGCGTAATATCCAGCTACTACCCTGCCAAGAAAGTAATGAAAATGAATCCTGCCGAATGTCTCAGAACAGTTCAATAAATCGACCAGGAGGAAATTATGATAATAAAATTCGCATTCCGGAATGTGTTAAGAAATAAAAAACGATCCTTCTTTACCGTACTTACTATTTTTCTCGCTGCCATAATCGTGGGATTCGCGCAAGGCTGGATAAACGGTATAGTTGGCGTATATATAAACAATTTCACAAAATATGTAACAGGTCACGTCCGCGTAGTCACAGAAGAATACATCAAGCGTGAGAAGTTCATGCCCGTTGATGAACTTATTTATAATTCGGACAGTATTATTAAGAATATATCGCATGTACATGGAGTCAACAGAGTAAGGGAAAGAATAAGATTCGGGCTCCTCCTCGGCAACAGGGATAATACCACAGAAGCCGTAGGCATGGGCATAAACCTTGAAAATAATGAATTCGATCTTACGCATAAACTCGTGCAGGGACAAATATCCGGGTCAGGGATATACATAGGCGAAAAGCTAGCCGAAAAGCTGGATGTAAAGCTCGGTCAGGATATCCTCATAGCCACCAAAACATCGGAAGGAGGATTGAACGGAATCAAGTTAAAAGTACAGGGCATATTCAGATTAAGGATGGCTTTTGACAAGAAAATGTTCTTTATAAGCCTTGCCGACGCTAAGAAACTCCTTAAAATATACAATGGTACAACAGAAATATTCGTTTTCGCTGACGATATATCCATGGCCGATACAATACAAAAAGAAATATCGCAAATCCTGCCCCGGGGCCTCAAAGCACAGACCTACAAAGAACAAATGGGAGAATTCTATGACCTGCTATCAACAATGAAGTCTTTCTACAGCTTTATCCTTGCCCTGATTCTGTTCCTTGCCTCATTCGTGATTATCAATACAATGATGATGGCAATATTCGAAAGGATGCGTGAAATCGGTACAATGAAGGCAATGGGAATGACAGACAGGGAGCTGTTTCTTACCTTCACATGCGAAGGAGCCATTCTCGGAACAGCAGGCGGAATACTCGGCGCTTTAGTCGGATTTTTACTCATACTTGCCGTAGCCCATTATGGGATCGATTTTACAACACAGATCGAAAACCTTGACATGCCGTTTGAATACATAATAAGACCGAAAGTCGGGCTAATGGAATTACTGGTAGCGCTTTTAATATCGATCATTGTACCGTCCCTGGCGGCAATGATACCTGCCAGATACACGAGAAAACTCACGCCTGCCGAAGCATTGAGGAAATAGCAGGCTGTTGAATCAAAAATATTATTTTTTTCTTGAAAAAATAATAAAAATAAAAAAATATATACCATCACTTGAGGAAGGCAGAAATAATGAAAAAAAATATCATGATTGCCCTGGTATTAATCGCCATAATAAGCTGCAAAAAACCTACAGCAACAGAAAACGAAAAAAACACTTCAATGGCAGAACCTGAAACACAGGAAGAACCTAAAACTACGGAAGTCAAAGTCAAAAAGAAAAAAATGGGTATTAACGAGAATACCCTTGTAGGGATCACATACAGCAGTAAAAATCAAATATACTTCCTTAAAGGCTTCAAAGAAGTAGGAGGCATGATACTGTCTGCTTCCACAAGCCGGAAAAAGTATTCCATGTCTTTCTTTGAAAAACCGGGCGCCAAACTGGCCCTGCTTGAAGAATGCTATGTAGGTACCAATCCTCGTTACACTATCATTGACAGGGTAATGATCAGGATAAATGGAAACATCGCATGGCAGTATGACCCGACAAAAAAACTCTGCGCTCTTATCAGCGATAAAAAGATCAGTGAAAACAAATTCGGCGCAAAGAGAGCCTGGAAAGTTCAGACCGTAAAAGGCATGATGAAGATCACGGAAATTAACTCTTCACGCGTATATTACCTTACTGAGAACGGCACGAACAATCTCATTTTCCAGTAACGCACTCAGGCAGACTTTCCCTCACGGCATAAACGGCCTGCCGGCAAACAACTCACATCCCGAAATCTGTTAATTCAATAAAAAATACGTGAAATTTAAAAAAAATCTTGACGATACATTGACACAATACCCATATCTATTATATTATCCTAATATATTGATAATAAGTTATATTAAAGCTACTCTGAAAATTAAAAATTTTTCACAGCAGATAACTATGGTCTTTAAATAACCTCCGGAAACAGCCGGATTCCCGACTTTTCACTTTTATCAATATTATATATTCATTCTTTAAAAGAGGTTTTATAAATGATCGGAACAACACCAAAGCCATTAGAAGAAATACTATTTGCGTTGGAACCTTATAAAAAAAATGCAGTTATCGGATGTAATGGCTGCGCAAAAGTATGTAAGACCGGTGGAGATGAAGAGGTTGCTGAGCTTTGTGAAATACTTAGAAAAAACGGTAAAGATATCGTACTCGAAGTAACCCCTGATCGTACATGCTATGTTGACAAAACCCAAACGGTACTTGTCCCCAACCTTGATAAACTGAAGCAGGCGGATGCTGTTTTAGTACTTGGATGCGGGGGAGCAGTCCAGATTACAAGAAAAGTCACTGAAGATATGGGCTTAACAATACCAATAAAAGCCGCACTGAATTCCGTTGGCCACATGGATACACTAATTTCCGGTGAACTGGCGCTTGAGCAATGCCAGGAATGCGGGGATTGCATCTTAAACGAGACAGGAGGGATATGCCCTGTTACCAAATGCGCCAAAAGCCTTCTCAACGGGCCCTGCGGAGGCTCACAGGATGGAAAATGTGAAGTAGACCCCAATCGCGACTGCGCGTGGGTGCTCATTTACAACAGAATGTCAGCGCTTGGCGAGTTGGACAAGCTAAGACGGTTTGTAGAGCCTAAAGACTACAGGAAAATGGCCAAACCGCGTACACTTAATATCAAGGATGGAATAGCAGAATGAAACTAACTGAGCATTTCAATAAAAAAGAATTTGTAATAACAAGCGAGGTTGGCCCGGTCAAAGGCTGTGTACGCGACATCGGGGGAGCATTACCTCAATGCATTTACGCAGCAATAAAATTAACCGGGGTTGTCAATGCTGTAAATGTTTCGGATAATCAAAGCGCTTTGATGCGCCTCGGTTCCCTGTCAGCATCTTTCCGGTTAAAACATTATGACA
>CAZVYR010000323.1:0-4877 GCA_964631555.1 uncultured Leptospirales bacterium | reverse complement strand
ATAATAATACTATATTTCGCAGCGCTCATATTATCGGCTGAAGGGCTTTTCGCACAGGAGAAAGAAAAGAAAATCGACCTTAAAGTAATGTCGGACAATGCGCAGTTTGAATACGCGAATCACCTTTACAGGCTGAAATTTTATAAAAAGGCTTTTGAGCTGTTTACGGAATACCTTGAGGTCTATTACAACGGGATTCACAGGAAAGAGGCTTACAGGAATATTGCTTCGATCTACTTCGGAGAATTCAATTACATCAAGTCCATTAAGGTATATAAATCGCTTTACGAAGAATTCAGCAACTCGGAAGACGGCATTGAAGGCCTTTTCATGACAGGCATTTGTTACCAGAAGATGGGGTTTTCAGCGAGGGCGAAGGAAGTTTTTCAATCTATCATCAATGATTACCCTGGTTCGAATTTCGCGTACCAGTCAAAGATCAATCTGGACGTTATCGAAATTCTGGAAAACGGTTAATACAGGCCTGTATTATTAAATATCCGTTATGATCTTGCCGGCCTTGTTCGGAGTAATGATCTTTGACTCTTTTACAGGCTCCCCTTTTGGTTCTGAGATCGCCTGCTGTATCTGCATCATCATATTTACGAAATATGTCTGGGTTGCAATGTATTCCTTTATGAGCTGACTTTCAGCTACTTTCTCGCTCAATTCCTTTATCTTGTTTTTTTCTTCCACTTCAATGACTTTACCTTCCGACTCCTTTTCCTGGTATTCCTGCATTACTTTGATATATTCTTCCAGGAGTTCCCTGCTTTCTTTGTCTTCATCAAGCTTCTTTGACAGCTCTTCAAACCTTATTGCCACGTCAGTGCCTTTTATCATGAGGCCGAGCTCATTGGCTTTTTTTATTATCTCTTCCATAATTTATTCTCCGTTTTGCTTTTTAATGCCCCTTCCCTTCGGCTCCGCTCAGGGAGCGATGCTTTACCCGTTCACACCGCTCCTTGAGCGGTCGCTCAGGGAGCGTTCGCTCAGGGAGCGGGTCAAAAGGTGGGTAACTGTATATTATTTACCTGTATTAAATTTACACAGGCATCTCTTCCCCGAACGAAAGGTCGTGGATCTTTAAAGCATCGTTTTCATTGGTTAAGATCGTTTGAATTTTCGCTTTTTGCAGAGGAAGTATCTTTGTGATAAAGAACCTTGCCGAATGTATTTTCCCTGAATAGAAAGCTGCATCTTTGCTATTTTCCAGCATGGCTCTTTTTTCTTCTTCTGTAGCGGCATTTTTGGATTTAAAAAGATCATCCAGCTTTTTGTAAGCTAAATTAAGCTGCCACAGATGAAGCCATCCCAGCATAGTATCACCGACGATATCCAGGTACGGAGTCGCATTCAGATAAGCTTCATGGACCTTGCCTTCTTTGATAAGCGTCAAAAGGTAATCCGATACTTTTACCAGGTCTTCCTTTGCACTCTTTACTATTTCCGCATGTTTCCTGTTGCTTTCTTCCTGTGCCGCTTCTTTTACGGTTTTTTCAAGTTCATCCATAAGATACTGGAAGATCTTTCCGTCCTGCATCTTGAGTTTTCTTCCGAGAAGGTCAATGGCCTGTATGCCGTTTGTCCCTTCGTAAAGGGAAAGAATCTTGCTGTCCCTGGCAAACTGCTCGACAGGATAATCGCCGCAGTATCCGTATCCGCCGTATACCTGTATCGCCTGTTCGGTGATATCCCATACCCAGTCAGTTGAGTATGCTTTACATACAGGTGTCAGGAATTCTACCAGGCCGCTGTTAAGCGTTTTTTCAGCTTCGTCTGTCGCGGAAGCAGCCCTGTCGTTGCATAATGCGTAATAGTAATTCAGGGCCCTTAATCCTTCAACATACGATTTCATCCACAGCAGGGAGCGCCTGATATCAGGATGCCCGATTATAGGGATCAGGTCTGTTGAAGCCCCTTTCTTTGAAATATCCGTTCCCTGAAGCCTTGTCCTCGCGTAGCTGAGCGCGTTAAGATAAGCAGTGGAGGAAATACCCAGCCCCTGCATTGCAACAATAAAACGCTCTTCATTCATCATGTGGAACATTATCATTATTCCCTGGCGGGGCGCACCGAGTATCTCGCCTATACAGTCGCTGTTGTCACCGAAGCTCAACTGGGCTGTCGAAGATATTTTTAGTCCCATTTTGTGCTCAATGCCCGGGCAGGATACATCATTTAAATCACCCGGGCTGCCGTCTTCATTCAGCCTGTATTTCGGTACGATGAAAAGAGAAATCCCTTTTATTCCCTGAGGGTCGCCCTCTATCCTGGCCAGAACCGGGTGTATTATGTTTTCATGACCGTTATGCTCGCCGCCTGAGATAAAGATCTTCTGCCCGGATATTTTATAATGTACGTCGTCGATTTTGACAGCTTTTGTGGTTACATGAGCAAGGTCGCTGCCTGCGCCTGTCTCTGTGAGGCACATGGTCCCGTTCCATTCAAAATTATAGAGTTTCTCCAGGTATTTTTCTTTCTGGGAATCCGAACCGAACAGCTCTATCATCTTTCCAGCTCCGTGCGTAAGACAGGCATAAAGCACAAGACCGGGATTGGCAGCAAAGAACATCTCATGCGCTGAAGTATAAATTATTTTCGGTAATTGCTGGCCTCCTGCCCCGAACTCATCGGTCATGGAAGTCCATCCCGCGTTGCTGAATTCCTTAAACGCATTGCATGCCGACTCAGGAAGAGTGACCTTGCCGTCTTTCCACTGTGCCCCGATCTTATCACCTTCCTGGTTGATAGGCGCAAGAATGCTCTCCGCGAATTTCAATGCATGGCTTAGTATCATATCAAAGTCTTCTCTCGAACAATGGCTGAATCTCTCCTTTTCAGTCAGTTTGACTATATCGAACTGTTCATAAAGAACAAAATCGATATCTCTCTTTTCTACTAATAAACTTGCCATAGCTTTTCCTGATATAATAATATTTTTGCAGGTATTCCTATATAAATAAAAGAATTACAGAATTCATAATCCGATTATTTAAATATTATGACCTGAGAGGCCGTACGCTATTTAAATTCCGAATACAGACATCGATATCGTAACAGCCACGCACCAAACTATGAACGCGAGTTGATTTTGCAAGTATATTTTCTTAACTTTGTTTCAAAACTCCCCACGTTTTTATTTGACAATATAAATATATTGATACAAAATATCTTTTCAAAGACCAAATTAGCTGAATATTACTTAAAATATAGAAAAAATACAGGGGAATTCATGACAGACAACAACGAAATAGTAGAAGATGAAAACAAGATCGATACTGTGATAGCAGACGATATTGAATTTCGCGGCAAGGTTATTTTTAAGAATTCTTTAAAGATAAAAGGACTATTTGAAGGCCAGATAGAAACAGACGGGCATGTGATCATCGGGCAGGAAGCAAAAGTAAGCTCGCAGATCAAAGCCGGCGTTGTCTCAGTCAACGGCGAAGTCTCGGGCAGGATCAAGGCAAACAAGTGTATAGAATTATTTAACAATAGTAAAATAAACTGTGATCTTATAACACCAAGCATCTATATTGAAAAAGGCTGCCTGTTTAACGGCACGTGTTTGATGAAAGAAACAAATGAATCATAATTTCTTTCTGAAGCTTCCCGGCTCATTAACTTCTTTCTTTACCAAACTGCTCCTGATTTTATTGGTGCCGGGAATAATAATGTTACGGCAAACGGATACCTATGCAGACGAGATTACAAAGGACACTGCCGGAACATGCATCGGCGTGGGCGGGACTTTCGGGTATTATAATGTCAATCATAAATACGGAGATGAGCCTGCATGGGACCCGGGATACGGGTTCGGGGGCGGCATTGTATTTGAAAGCATGCTCACGGACGTCTTCGGCATACATTCCGGGATATGGTATTCGAGATATACCCTGGGGATCAAATTCTCCGAAAAAAGTGAAGAGGAGAATGATCCTTCAGGCAAATTCGATGTTAAATCCGAAGCATTTACTTTACCGTTCTACCTCATTTCTTCCCTGAATTCAAAATACTTTATCTTCAATCTTTTAACCGGATTCAATTTCACTTATATCAGCAAATCACGTATGGAACAGAAATCAGATGGCGAGACGAACTCTGAAGATATAAAGAAGTATTTATCATACGGACAACTGGGGGCAGGAGGAGGCATTGAAGTTCTTTTCCGTTTAACGAGATTCACAAGGATCTTTGTCGCGTGCCTGGGAGAATATTACTTCACTGACCTTATTAAAGAAGCAGGCGATACCTCCGACTTTCTTTATGACTTTAAGATCAATACCGGCTTCATGGTCTGCACTTTCTGAGAGAATTACCCCCGCACAGCCCCAGGGCTTCGATCATTCCCTTTATAATATATTTTACTTGTACCTGCTAAGCAGTATACAAAAGGTCAACCATACGTTCTGTGAAGGCCGCATTTATGGGCTGTAGTAGTTCAAGCTGGGTAGAATACGCAAGGCAGAGGATCAGAGCTGCGAAGCGCTTATGCTGTATCGTGCGAAGATATGCTGTTTGAGTTTTCCATTGTGTTAATTAAGCGTGTATTATAAAATTCCCGCGCTGATTCCTGAATAATTTTTACGTAATCATGGATATCACTATAATTATCAAGTAGTAAATTCACAATTTTTAAATCCAAAGAATTATTGGATGCCATATCTCTTAAAATATTAATGATACTATTCTCAGACATTCCTTTACGATATGGCCGATCTTCCGCAATTGCTGTGAATACATCAGCAACTGCCATAATTCGAGAGCCTATTGTCATATTTTTTTCATCGCAATGAAACGGATAGCCTGACCCGTTAAGCTTTTCATGATGAAATGCCGCCCATTCTGCTATATGCTGCAACCCGGAAATCGAA
>CAZVYR010000322.1:0-4877 GCA_964631555.1 uncultured Leptospirales bacterium | reverse complement strand
ATTGATATCTTTTTCCATTCTGTCAATTCTTCTTTCAGTCAGCCATATATTGAATGAAATAGTTGATGAATATTGTATCCTGCTGAAAAAACCACATAACACATTAATATATAACATCGTCTGTATATATTTTGATTGATTCTATACGTACGGATATTAGACTCCAGTCAGGGAATACAACATAGGAGTTATTTTCTATGAAAATCAAATCAGTAAAATATTTTCCGGTTGTTTTCATAATAGCCTTATTTTTTACTATATCCTGTACAAGGAACATTAGGGAATACAAGGTTGAAGCTAAAGACGCAAAGTACGATTTTATATTCGCTAGCGACTCCAGCGAGTTTAAGGACAGCATTCGCGAAAAACTGATTTCCAGATACAAAAAGCAGGCTAATATCAGCCTGATCAATATCCGGAAAATAAAAGATATTAAAGCAAAAGAAAATGATGTAATACTGATCATGGATACGTGTATGGGAGGTACCCGTCTCAACATATCTTTGAATTCCTATTTAACTAACCTGGAAGACAATAAGAACACTGTTCTGTTTATAACAGCAGGAGACAATGACTGGAAATACAGCTATAAGGATATTGACGCGATCACCTCAGCATCAGAAAGTAAAAATAAAGAACAGGTTATCCGGAAAATCTCTGAAAAGATTGACGCGATCATTTCTAATAAACAGAAATAGTTTTTAATAAATAATCCTTGGTTATTTTTAAAAATTGCTTTTTTTATACTGCTTTTGATATTCCTGTCAATCGAATTGATACTTAGTAAATATCCGGCACCTTATACACAAGACAATGAAAAAAGTAAATCCAACATTTTATTATATGGCATTCGCCAACCTGACATTCTTTCTTGGAAACGCGGTTTATATATTATTTCCCGTGTTTCTGAAAAACCTGGGAGCGTCAGAATCAACAATAGGAGTATTGAATAATGTTGACAAGATATTAATCATATTCACATCACTCGGGATTGCTTCTTTTCTGCGCATTAAAAATAAAATACTTTTCCTCAGAATCGGATATATTATTCTAATACTGGCTTTCTCTTCTTATATACTGATAGACTCGCTCACATGGTTCATCCTTCTTATCCGGATCATAAACGGCGTCGGATTCTCGATCGCTCTTATCATGGGAACAACAATAGTATTCGACATTGTCCCTATAGAAGACGCTGCTGAAGCAATCGGAATTTACGGCGTCACCGGCGCTATTTCCAACGCGATAAGTCCTTTTTTCTGCGAGCTTCTCCTGTCTCAGGGATATTCTTTTTATGTGCTATTCGTGATATCTGTTGTTCTGGTGTTTATAAGTCTCTGCGTGACTTTTATTATTCCAAAACAAACCATAAGTATTGATGAATCTACTCAACGCATGGGGTTTTTCCATCTTTTCAGAAATACAAGATTCATTATAGTTTCAATTACAACAATTATTTTCGGCGGGGGCTTTGGTGTAATTATAACATATCTGCCGAACTTTATTCTTGACACTACAAAATATAAATTTTCATATTTCTTTATTACATATATCGCTGTCCTTATTTTAATCCGGTTTAAAATAATCAGCCAGGTTTCACGGGTTAACAAAGCACATCTACTTATGGGGATTTTTTTTATCGGTGCTCTTACTTTTGTATTTTTAAATTTTCTTTTCTCAGTATTCATGCTTCTTATTATCGCAGTAATGTACGGATTTAATCACGGTATATTATACCCGGTATTGAACAGTCTCTCTGTCGGAGTTGTGGAAGAACGAGATCGCGGCAAAGCCAACGCGATGTTCAGTGCATTCTTTAACGGAGGTATGATGATATTCAGCTTTCCCCTGGGTTTCCTGATTGATTTCACAGGTACATACATTGCCGCTTTTAATGTATGTGCCGGATCATTCATTATCGGAATTATCCTGATATTCGTCTATAGCATAAGATACGGAAGTATAAATATGGTGAAAGACGTTACTCCGGATACCAACTAAAGGATAATAATGATGCTTTCAAAGAATCTGAAAAAACCGGTCTGCATGTTGTATTTTTTTTCATAAGCATGATTTATATGCGCTGAGATTCTGCCTACCGGTTTCTCGTTTTTATAAGCCAGGGAAAATGCAGCCTCGCCTAGTTCAAAGAAATAACCCCTTTTATGATCTAACATCTTTTTTTGTTCGCTGATAAGCGGGGGAATCCACGCAGGATCATTCCTGTATATTTTAAGAGTCCATGGAAGCATGATAAACAGCTTCATCATCTTTTTATCATTAACACGGATTACTTTTATCTTGTGTGGCATATTCTCATTAAAATAATGACAAAAACTCATCTGACTGATTTTTACGCTGATAATACTAAATAATTATAATGTATAAAATCGGAAATTTGCGCATCATAATAAATGATTTTTCTTAAGGAAACCAGAAAGATAATTTATGCATTCTCTTTAGTCTGCCCCGCGGTCTTTGCCAGTGCGGCCATACCGCCTATTACTCCCAGATTCATTGATTCCAGTGCTGAGCTGGGAACTATAATTAAAGAGCCTTTTTCTTTAAGTCCTTCAAACAGCATATTCATACCGCGTAACTGAAGAGCAGCAGGATTCTTAAGATAATTTTCACCGGCTTTTGCAAATTTTCCGGAAATTTCTGTCTTGGCAGTATAGAGAATAATTCGTGCCTGGCGTTAACACTCAGCCTGTGCCTGCTTGCTCACCGCATCGGAAAGCTCATTGGGAATAATAATATCCTTAATACCCACTGTGTTACAGGAAATCCCCCCATGGGTATGTTTGTTCACCTGGTACCTGTTGCAAACTTTCTGCTTTGCCTGGAAGGCGTATCCTGGTGGAATGATGAAGAATGATAATATATCGCCCTACAACGCTGCTTCTCGGGAAAACGAGCTTGCAGTACCGCTGCCGGCCAATATCATAGTCGGAGAGCATGATCTGTTTCTGAATGATAATATCGAATAAGGCAAGAGACTGGTGCAGATAGGAGTCTTCACTGAACTGCATGTGTATCCCAAAGCAATTCACGTTTTCATCGGCACAGCAGATGTTTTTATATCAAAAAGATTTGTACGGGAGCGGAATAACTCTCTCAGAATAGCTAACGCGATATAAGCATTCCTTAAAATCCAGATTCCATCAATATAACCAATATTCAAAACAAAAGCAAATAACCTGATAATATCAGGTTATTTTAATCTAAGGAGAAATGTAATAAAACCTGTCGCACAGGTATGTATTCACGGTGTGTATTCACACAATATATATAATAGCAGAGTCAGACAGCCCATTTCAAAATTAATTCAAGTAAAGTTGACTCAACTAAAGTTGATTCAACTAAAATATCCCTGAAAAAGGAGGGATGGGAGGCAGGCTGGGGAACCTGCCCCCCAAGTAAAAATCATGTGCCATTGGCTATTTAAATCTCTGCTTTAGCACCAAAAAAAGTTTAAAACCTGTAAATAGTGATCAATTCAAAGACCAGTAATTTCACGATCAATTACCTCACATTCTAAACTATGTGAATATTTGCTGTCAATAATATTTGTAAAAATTAGTAAGATTAAGTAATATTATATTATTCTTAGTAATATAAGGATATAAGTTAAATTGTGTTTTAATTGGGTATATAAGGAAATTGGTTTGTCCCGAGAATGCCATATATTCTTTTTAATGAATTGACAAAACTGCAAAATCGCTTTTAGTGTATAAAAAATCCTTTTAACTTTAGGGGCGGGGAAACATCTTTTCTCATGATAATGGAAATTTTAAATAAAATATTATTATATAATCTTTTTAATAACTCCATTTCGGAGTACGCGAAAACCATTATTATATTTATTGCAGGTCTTATTTTAGTTCTGCTTGTTAAAGGCGTATTTTTTTTAAAACTTCAAAGCGCGGTTGAAAAAACACGACTGTCGATTGATAGCTTCGTTATTGCACATATAAGAAAGCAAATCTTGCCAGTTCTGTATTATACGGTTTTTTATTTGAGCATACAAAATCTCGCACTTCACAACAAGGTTATCTTTGTAATAAATAAAATAGGATTAATAATTGTTATTTTTTCCGCAACACGCTTTATTATTACACTTAGCTTGTTTATAATCCGCAGACATTTAACAAAGAACGGCGATGATCTGCAAAAAGAAAATATTCTGTCCGCGATTAAAACCACGATAAATATTATAACATGGACAGTGGCTTTATTAATATTTCTTGATAATATAGGAATAAAAATAACAGGACTTATCACAGGACTTGGAATAGGCGGCGTGGCGGTAGCCTTTGCAGCCCAAGCTCTATTAAAGGATATTTTCAGTTATTTCATTATATTCCTTGATAAACCGTTTGAATTGGGAGATTTTATCATTATCGATAATTTTATGGGCAGTGTCGACCATATAGGTATTAAAACAACAAGGATAAAGAGTCTCAGCGGAGAGCAACTGGTCTTTGCCAACGCTGATCTCACAAATTCACGCGTGCGCAACTATAAACGCATGCAGGAGCGCAGGATCGACTTTCGCATCGGGCTTGTTTATGAAACCCCTGTTTCCGATCTGAAGGATATTCCGGCTCTGATTAAGAGCATAATTGAAGAGAGAGACAATACTCGGTTTGACAGGTGTCATTTCAGTTCTTACGGGGATTTCAGTCTCATTTTTGAAACAGTTTATTACGTAAATACAAACGATTATAATGTCTATATGGATGTTCAGCAGTATATAAACCTGCGCATTAAAGAAGTATTTGAAAAGCGCAATATCATTTTCGCTTATCCTACTCAACTGTTATATATGAATAAAGCGGAATGATCTATTCGGGAATATTGTTTATTATTTTTAA
>CAZVYR010000321.1:0-4882 GCA_964631555.1 uncultured Leptospirales bacterium | reverse complement strand
GGTTAACAGGACAGACCTTGTGCCTGAAGCAGAAAAAGAGCGCCTGTTAAAAAAGATCAGGCAGTATTCTGGAAACAGGCCGGTATTCAATGCTGCATACAGGCATGATTATCTTTTCAGGGCGAATGATACCGGCAAAAGGTTCTCTCCGGGGATCGTTAAAGATAAGAGGGTTCTGGCCGTTTGCGCTATAGGTAATCCTCCGGCATTAAGGGCTGCACTCGAGAAATATAATCCTGCTTTGCTGGAAATGATGGATTATCCTGATCACTATGGGTATACTGAAGATGATGTCGATAAAATTAGCTGTGAATCCGGAAAGTACGACTTGCTGATAATTACTGAAAAGGATTTTGTTAAAATGCGCGGTTTCCGGTTAAATGATAAGTTTCATATTCTGAAGATATCCATGACTATTGACCGCCTGGAATTATTTAAAGAGAACTTACATGATTATATTAAGAATATTACTAAGAAAGATAAAAACGCGGCAGGACATACAGGGTTTAGTATTTAATCTTGACTTAAGAATTTTTAACGGATAATCTGGTTTTTGTTTTTTTATTAAGCTAAAGTTGTTAAGCGTATTGATCCGGTACGGATCGTTTGATATAACGGCTCAACTAGCTCAGGGAGCCCGGGAAGCAATGCCGGTTGAAAACCAGTATGATTGAGCCCATTAATTCAAATAAGATAAGGTGGTAATTATGGCTGATGATTGTTTGTTCTGCAAGATCATTAAAAACGAAATTCCTTCATCAAAGGTATATGAGGATCAGGATGTTGTTGCTTTTTTGGATATTTTTCCATTTACGAGAGGGCATACTGTTGTTGTCCCTGTGAATCATCATGAGACATTCCTGGATTTTCCTGATGATGAAATGGGCAGGTATTTCAGTGTTTTAAAGAAGCTTGCCAGCCAGATCAAGACGAATCTTGAGGCTGACGGGATAAATATAGTACAAAATAATTTTCAAGCTGCAGGCCAGATTGTCTTTCATATGCATTATCACATTATACCCAGATGGGTTGGTGAAAAGAATCCTTTTGTCAGACAGCCCAAGGAAAAGGCTTCGGAGGAATATCTTTCCGATATGTTGAAAAAAATCAAAGGTTGATTTTAAACATACTTAAGAATTTTAATAATATCATTTCGAGAGATAATATGAAAGATAAAGTAAGAGAAAAAAACAAGTTTGAAGTTGAATTTCAGCCTGTGGGAAGAAGGGGCATGTTCAGCAAAGGGGAATCCCTGCTGGATTGCGCAAGAAGCCTTGGAGTTGATATAGTAAGCCTTTGCGGGGGCAACGGATCATGCGGCCGCTGTCTGGTTCAGGTCATCGAAGGCAATGTATCCGAGCCTTCAATCGATGAAAGCAAGTTCATTAAGACTGAAAAGCAGGAAATGGGCTATCGCCTGGCGTGCAGGACTATTGTACAGGGTGACTGCAAGATACGCATACCCCCGGAATCACTGACCATTCCCCAGAGGAAACAGGTTGAGGGTGAGTCGCTTGATGTGGTGCTTGAACCGCCGGTGAAGGTCTATGACCTGGAACTGGCGCATCCTTCGCTGGAGGATCTGAGAGACGATACTGAGCGTGTTCTTGACTCTCTTGCTGAGCAGCACGGCTTAAAGGGCCTGTTTGTTGACTTTGGAGTTATAAGGGGAATATGCCTGTATTTGCGCGAAAGTGACTGGCAAGTGCGCGCGGTTGTCCGTGATAAGGAAGTCGTGGCTTTGCTGCCTCCGGGTGTCAGGGCACTCGGCCTTGCGGTTGACCTTGGGACGACCAAGGTCGCGCTTTATTTAATGGACATGGAAACAGGAAAGACGCTTTCTTCAAGGGGAGTCATGAATCCGCAGATAGCGTATGGTGAAGACGTTATTTCAAGAATGAATTACGCGTGGAATGATCCTGCAAATGCTGTCAGGATACGCGAACTGGTTTCCGAGGCCATGAACGATGCTGCACTGGAGATGTGCGGGGAAGCCGGGGCAAAGCCTGAGCATATTGTTGAGTCTGTCGTTGTAGCAAATACTGCAATGCATCATCTGTTCCTGGGTTTGCCGGTAAAACAGCTTGCCATGAGCCCTTATGTTCCGGCGGTGGCTTCCGAGCTAGATGTTAAAGCACGGGAACTGGGTCTGAAATTTGCACCGGGTGCGTATGTGCATCTGCTTCCGAATATAGCAGGGTATGTGGGAGCTGATCATGTGTCAATGCTGCTCGGTATTGATATTATGAATAAAAAGGGAAATGTTCTGGCTATTGATATAGGAACAAATACTGAGATTTGTTTCGCAACAAACGGTTCGCTTACTAGTCTTTCATGCGCATCGGGCCCTGCTTTTGAAGGGGCGCACGTCAAGTTCGGCATGCGGGCTGCGGAAGGCGCGATAGAGCGCGTTCGGATTGTGGACGGCAGGGTGGAGTTCCAGACAATCGGCGGAAAGGATCCTGTAGGTATTTGCGGTTCCGGGATACTGGACGTACTTGCGAGCCTTTTTACTCACAAGCTCGTTGACAGGAACGGGCGCATGACTGATGATAATCTTCTTATCAAAGTTGAAGGAGAGGAGCGGGAATTCATTCTTGCAGCAAAAAAAGATAACAATGCCCTGAAAGAGGACATTACCCTTAACCAGAAGGATGTGCGGGAACTGCAGCTTGCAAAAGGAGCTATCAAAGCAGGCATCGATGTTCTTCTGGCCACAAAAGACATGAAAGAGGAAGACATAGACCAGATTATAATAGCAGGGGCTTTCGGGACTTATATCGACGTCAAAAGCGGGATTGATATTAACATGCTTCCTGATCTGCCGCTGGAGAAGTTTAAACAGGTAGGGAACGCGGCAGGTATGGGTGCGAAAGTAGCGCTTGTATCTCTCAGCAAACGGGCTGAGGCTCATTCTTTCGGCAAGCTTGTCAAGTATGTTGAGCTCGCTGCACATCCGAACTTCAGCAGGATTTATGCTAACGCTATGTATCTTGATTAGAGGTTGTTATTATATGCACTATAAATAAGAGGCTTGACGAACTATATATTGTACATTATTATGTGTATAAAGAGGTGTATAATATGAGAACAAATATTGAACTTGACGATGATCTTGTAAAAGAGGCTTTTAAATACGCGGGTGTTAAAACCAAAAAGGATCTTATCGATCTTTCTCTGAAGGAATTTATAGCCAGCCGTAAAAGGAAGGACATCAGCGAACTAAAAGGCAAGATAAAATTTGCAGAAGAATATGACTACAAGGTAATGCGAAGAGAGGCAAAATGATCCTTGTTGATACTTCCGTGCTTATTGACTATTTAAGAGGTACTGAAAACAAAACTACATACCGGTTTAATGAAATAATCAATAAAAAAATACCATTTGGTATTAACAATTATATCTACCAGGAACTTTTACAGGGAGCAGCTTCGGAGAGTGACTTTGAGACCCTTAAAGAATACCTGAATACGCAGATATTTTACAGTCTTCAAATGGGTATGGAGTCATTCGAAGCCGCAGCTCGTATGTATTACAGATGCAGGAAGAAAGGCCTTACGATAAAGAGCACTATCGATTTTCTGATAGCTGAGACAGCAATTGAAAACAACCTTATGCTTCATCACAACGATTCCGATTTTTACTCGATGGCAAAGATAATCAGGGAATTAAGAATATACTGACAAAGGTAAATTATGCTGCAATAGCTTTATTTACAAAAGATCGGGTAGTTATTTTAATAATACAATGAATACAAAAAAAGAAGTAATCAGCATCGAAGGTATTGCCGGTATACCGGGCCCTTTAAATCATGCTGTAAAGGCCGGAGGTTTCATATTTCTTTCCAGCCAGTTGTCCGCGGATTTAAAGGAGCATAAGCTGATCAGTGGAGACATCAGGCAGCAGACCCGGCAGGCTATGGAGAACATTAAATTCATACTTGAGAAAGCAGGCTCTTCTCTGGCAAATATCGTAAAAGTCGCGGTATATATGAAAGACGTTAAAAAGGATTTCGAAGATATGAATGACGTATACAGACAGTATTTTAAAGAGGGTGATGAGCCTGTGAGGGTTACTGTGCAGGCTATTTCTCCGTTGGACGGAATAGATATCGAGATCGAAGCAACCGCGGTCGCAGGGGATTCTTAGGATAACGATTTATATTAATAGAAGTTTCTGAACCTTAGGAGTTTTATAAAATGCAGAATCTTGTATCGGAAAAAGTAAAAGAAAAAGTAATGAAAATTGAACCGTATGCTGATATCATTCTCTTTGGTTCACGTGCTAGAAATGATTTTTCGGAAGGATCGGATTGGGACTATCTTATTCTCCTTGACGGTAAAGTAGATAGTACACGTACAGATCATATACGTTCAGTGCTGTATGATATAGAGTTAGAAACAGACGAAATAATCAACTCGATTGTCAGAAGTACAGACGAATGGAATAGCCCTAAATACAGTGTTTTGCCTTTCAGGAAAAATATTGAGAACGAAGGCATTCGGTTATGAGTGGAGAGAAAATAGATTTATTGAATTATCGTATGGCAAGAGCTGAAGAATGTATTGAAGAGGCTGAAATGTTAGCATCTTCAGATCATTGGAACGCGTGTGTAAACAGATTGTATTATGCATGTTTTTATGCTGTATCCGCATTATTATTAAAAGATGATCTTTCTTCTGTAAAGCATTCCGGTATCAGGTCATTATTTAACCGCCATTATGTTAAAACCAATGTTATACCCAAAAAAATCGCAGAGATATATAATTTTCTTTTTGAAAGAAGACAGGAAAGTGATTATGATGATTTTGCAGTATTTACTGAGACTGATGTGAGGCCCTGGATAAGCGATGCTGAGAAATTTATTGGTTTGATTAGAGAA
>CAZVYR010000320.1:0-4887 GCA_964631555.1 uncultured Leptospirales bacterium | reverse complement strand
TGCCGGCCTCCTGCCGTCGTTTGATCGGTCGACACAGGGTAGGCGCGGAACCGGCCACAGATGGCGCAAGTCAGCAGGCAACGACGAGGCCCGCGCCCACAAACTGCAGCAGGACACCGAGGCCAATCAGGATGCCTTCCTGCTTGCGGATTAAATTGTAAATAATAATAATATAATTAAAAATATAATATTTTATTTTATGTCAATAAATATTTATTGAATGTTTCAGCAGAGTAAGAGCATTGACAAAAATAAATATAAACTATAATATATGAGAACTTATCTGGAACTAAATTGTCCAAAATAATGAGAGATATTGATAACAAAAATCAGCCTGCTGAAGAGGATTATAACCTTGTAACAGCCTGTCTCGAAAATGAAGCCGCGTTCAACAGGCTTGTGCTAAAGTACAGGGATGTGGTTTTCAATCTCTGTTATCGCCTGCTTGGGGATTATGACGAGGCTAACGACTGCGCGCAGGAAACTTTTATCAAGGTGTTTAAAAAATTAGGAAGCTTTAAATTCCGTTCAAGTTTTTCCACCTGGCTTTACAGGATAGCCGTGAATACATGCAAAAACAACTTATCGTCTTTGAAATACAGGATCAGCAGAAGAACAGTCAGTCTTGATACCGGTCTTAATCCCGGCAATTCATCCGCTGAATACAGCAGAGATATCATCGATGTCCCGGATAATACGTCTGATCCTGCCCTCGTTTATGAAAAGAAGGAAAAGGAAATGCTGATTCAAAATGCTATTAACTCACTCAACAGCAAGGAAAAGATACTGGTGGTGCTCCGGGATATAGAAGGAAAGTCGTATGAAGAGATAGCCGAAATAACCGGCATCAGGATCGGTACAGTCAGATCAGCCCTTGCAAGGGCAAGACATGAATTAAGGGATAAATTAAGAGGGATTATTTAAAATGGATTGCAATGAAGTAAGGCATCTGTTGGACCAGTACATTGATAAAGACCTGGATAAATATGAATATAACCAGGTAAAAGAACATATCTCTTCGTGCGTGGAATGCAAAGCCGAATATTTATTCCTGAAAAAATATAAAAAGAATATTAAGTCTCTCAGCACTGCGAAAGCCCCTGATGACTTTCTTGAACAGCTTAACAGGCGTATATATAAAAAGTCTTTCTTATCAAAGCTTGTAAATTTAGCTTTTTATCCTCTCAAAATAAAGCTGCCGATCGAGACTGCCGGAGTATTGGCAACAGTTCTCTTAATACTGATTTTCTTTAATCCCTTCGTGAATATCCGGGAAGGCATTCAGGATATTAAAGCACCTGAATACGCGGGTAATGAGATAATGAAAGAACAGAAAGCAGCCAGGCTCAGCACTCAAAAACCTGCCGGGCAGGATATGTTAACACTAAAGAGAAAAGAGGAAGCAGCAGGAACATTTACAGAGGCGCGCGTTAAATCCGGGACTATACAGAATAATAATATTAAAACCTATGAAATAGCTTTAATAATCGGAAGCTCTGCTGAGTCTCCTGTAATATATGCCGGTAAAGCTGCAAGACTATCCTCCGGCGATGAGTCTCCTTCTGTGAGAGGAGCAGCCAGCTCAAAAGTTAGTTCCCGGGCTATTGATGATAAAGCTATGTTGAGTTCCAATAAGCAGAAAGCAGCAGGGGTTCATGAAACTGAAGAAGCAGTTGAACCTGACAAAGAAACAGCAAAACCGTTGTCTGATCTTACCGGTCAGCGTCAGCCTGTTCCGGCTGATCATACAATTGACGAAATAGAAAAAATAGCCCTTAGTCTTAACGGCAGGCTGCTTAATAAGGAGTCGAACAAAAAAGATCAAAGCCCGCAGCCAGTCCGTTTCCTGGCAGCGGAAATCCCGGCTGAAAATAAAACAGAATTCGTAAATCAGTTAAAAAAACTTGGCCTGGTAAAAGAGGAGCCAGTTAAACAGCCGGATACAAAAAGCGCTAATGTTATTTTAAATATAAACATTATTCATAAGAAATAAAGTGTTTTATAATGATTTTACACGACCCCGTAGAGACGCCATTGATGGCGTCTCTAACGTTCTTTGGCACGCTATAATATTTTTTACAGATCCCCTCCGTTCCATAAAACAGCCCGTTTATCAAACGGGATTGATCCTGTTTTAAGTCGTATCAATACCGTTTGAAAACCTGATCCTCTCCGTTTTCCCTCCGTTTCTTATTCGTCTTACAGTCGTGACAAACTTGTCCCGGAAGTCCTGTTTAATCGCTTCCCCTCCGTTTCAGCTTCGTCTTTTATCCGGTCCCTGAGCGGCAGCCGAAGGGTCCTCTCCGTTTCAAAGTCGCATTGAAACTTACCGATAAAATATATATCCGGTTAAGCCGGAAAGAATAGATAGTTGGAGGCTTAATATGAAAAAGACAGGCACTGCCCGGGAGGCACTATGCAGAATGAAATAAAAAAACAGTCCGGATTGCTCAATACAGACGGCTCACTTATTCAGAAAGGCTGGTCCGTAATACCCTTGCTGAAATACGATCGCAAAGCGATTAAGGCTTCCGGTTTAAGGATCAAGGAATGGGATTATTATTGTGTGCTTAACAGCGACTATGGGATTGGTCTTACAGCAGCGGACCTGGGTTACTTAGGCATGGCTTCAATTGTATGGATGGATTTCAGGGGAAAGCATTACGTTACTAAAGACCTGTTAACATTACTCCCAATGGGAAGATGGGAACTTCCATCGGATTCCGATAAAGGCGGGTTTTTACTTGAAAAGAAAAGTCTCTCACTTGGTTTCGGAAAATCCGGTAATTATCGTATTCTTTCTTTTAATTCTCCGAAATTTCTGAACGGCAAAGGAATACAGGGGAAGCTCTCGCTTTACCAGGATCCGGAACATGATTCCATTACTATTGCAACTCCCTTTGCTGAAAATCCCCGTGCTTTTTATTATAACCGGAAAATAAACTGCATGCCTGCCCAGGGTGAAGTGAAAATAGGCGAGGACATATTCTCATTTAAACCCGACTCTGATTTCGGAGTGCTGGATTGGGGAAGAGGGGTATGGACATACAGTAACACCTGGTACTGGGGTTCCGCTTCCGGCATGCTTAAAGGCAGGCTTTTTGGTTTCAATATCGGTTATGGTTTTGGTGATACTTCCGCAGCTACTGAGAATATAGTATATTATGATAAGAAAGGGCATAAGCTGGACACGATTAATTTTCATATCCCTGAGGACAGCTTTATGAAGCAGTGGACTTTTTCCTCCAATGACTGCCGTTTCGAAATGAGCTTTATACCTGTTCTGGACCGCAGTTCCTCAATTGATTTCAAGTTATTAAGATCAAATCAAAATCAGGTTTTCGGCTTTTTTTCAGGAAGCGTAATACTGGACAATGCTAAAAAGCTGACTATTAAAAACCTCTTTGGCTTTGCTGAAAAGGTCGTAAATCGATGGTGAGAATACTCCCCGGATCTCATTTCCTCCGTCTGGTTCCCGTATAGTGTAATAATCTGTAGTGATCTCTCGCCGCTTTGTATTTAACATCATCTTAACAATATATAGTTCTATTATACTTGACATCATTTACTATTTAGCCGGACGATTTGTTTTATAGTCCTGGCTATTATAATTTTTTGGTTGCAGTAAAATACGGATAAAGCAGAACAGTTCTGTTTTAAAGGATATCTGAATATGGATATTGGAAAAAGAAACAAAATATATGACTTCCCAAAAAGTAAAAATAATTACTGGATAACAGATCCGGACGAGCCCAACCTTTACAGGGATATTTTCCCTTATAATTCAGTCTGCAGGGTCCCACTGGAAGGTACAATAGCTGAGGTCGCCCCTGCTGCCAGGTTCCGGATATCGGACACAACGTTCCGTGACGGCCAGCAGGCAAGGCCTCCTTATACACCCGAACAGATAGCAAAGCTATTCGACTTCCTTCACAGGTTGTCCGGGCCCAAAGGCATTATTACCCAGTCTGAATTTTTCCTGTACACCCGCAAAGACAGGGAGGCCGTGGAATTATGTAAAAGCAAAGGCTACAAGTATCCCAAAATAACAAGCTGGATACGGGCCAGCGAGGAAGATTTCGAGCTCGTAAAAAGCATGGGCATCAATGAAACCGGAATACTTACCTCGGTTTCGGATTATCATATTTTCTTAAAACTGAATAAAACCAGGAAAGAAGCTGCTGACGATTATCTGAAAATAGTATACACCGCACTTGAAGAAGGCATAGAACCCCGTCTCCATCTCGAAGACATTACAAGATCGGATATATACGGCATGGTAGTGCCTTTTGTTCAGCAGCTCGTAAGAATATCGGAGGACTCCGGTGTGCCGATAAAAGTCAGGCTATGCGATACAATGGGTTACGGCGTAACATACCCTACCGCGGCTCTTCCGCGTTCGGTTCCCAAGCTTATAAGCGCAATAATAGACGACGCAGGCATGCCCGGCAAATACCTGCAATGGCACGGCCATAACGACTTTCACAGGGGATTTACAAACGCGACCTATGCCTGGATGTCCGGCTGCGAAACCGTAGATTCAACGCTTTTGGGTTACGGCGAAAGAACCGGCAATACGCCTCTTGAAGCAATGATAGTCGAATATATCTCGCTTACCGCGGATGACGACGGCATAGATCTTACTGCCATTACAGATATGGCCCACTATATGGAAACCATAGGATTTGAGATCCCTGCCAATTATCCCTTTGTCGGCGCTGATTTTAATGTTACCCGCGCGGGAATACACCTCGACGGCATCATAAAGAACGAGGAGATATACAATATATTTGATACCGAGAAGCTTCTGAAGCGGCCTCTTGCCATAGCAATTACAGATAAAAGCGGGACTGCGGGAGTTGCCAAATGGATCAACAGCCATTTAGG
>CAZVYR010000319.1:0-4903 GCA_964631555.1 uncultured Leptospirales bacterium | reverse complement strand
TGATGTGAGGCCCTGGATAAGCGATGCTGAGAAATTTATTGGTTTGATTAGAGAACATCTGAAATCGAAATAAATATCTAACCATTGATTTGGTTTCACAAGTTGTAAGAAATAAATGTCAGTTGCTGCATGTTATTATTTTAAATAGTGATTAGCTATGAAAACAGATAAATATCCTCATATATTTCAATCCGGAAGAATAGGCAGGCTTGAAACAAAGAACAGGATAAAATACGCTGCTACAGAAACGAATTTTCCATACGGAGACGGATATGTAAGCGACAGGGAGGTCGCCTACATGGAAGCACAGGCAAGGGGCGGGGCAGGCATAGTCACAACCCAGGGGGCATACCCGGACAAAAAAGGCGAGGGTAAGGGATTCAGGGGCATGATGGCGATTTATGACGATCGTTTTATTCCGGGCCTTGCGCGTATCGCCGAAGTTATACACAGGCATGATGCCCTTTCGTGTCTGCAGATACTTCATTGCGGAAGAGAAGGCGGAGTGGATTTGGATTATTGCCTTATGCCTTCAGTTGTTCCGCAAAAGCTGTCGTATTTCAAGCCTCCCCGCGAGATCACCAGAGACGAGATAAAACAGGCTGTCAAGGATCATATCGATGCTTCGCGGCGCGCAAAGGACGCGGGTTTTGATATGATCGAGCTTTCGGGCATTGTGGGTTACCTGATGTCGTCGTTTATTTCACGGTATAGCAATAAACGTACGGACAAATACGGAGGCTGCCTGCGCGAAAGATGCAGACTGATGACAGAGATCGTTCAGGGGGTGAAGGCCCGCGTCGGCGATATGCCTGTGGGGATAAGGCTCTGCGGGCATGAGCTGCTGGACGACCGTGGGGGCAACACCATGGACGAGAGCATAGAGACGTTCGGGATTGCTGAAGAGGCAGGGGTTGACTTTGTAAGCGTTACCATAGGCTGGCATGAGTCGTCGAAGTCGGTAATAACAAGGGACATTCCGATGGGGCACTGGCTGCCTGTAGCGGAAGCCGTGAAGAAAACAGTTAGTATACCTGTAATGATGGCATTCAGGCAGTTCCTTCCTGATATACCGGAAAAGGCTATTGCAGGCGGGCAGATTGATTTCTGGGAACTATGCAGGCCGATGATCGCAGATCCGGAACTCCCGTTAAAGGCAAAGGAAGGACGCGAACAAGAGATCATACCATGCGTCGCATGTAATCTCTGTTTTTCGCGTCTATACTATCATCAGCCTATAATGTGCACTGTGAGGCCGAACCTTGGCCATGAGGGAGACAAAAGCTGGGGCTATTATGGGTTCGATCCTGCTGAGAAGAAAAAGAAAATCGTAATAATAGGCGGCGGGCCTGCCGGGCTTCAGTGTGCCGCGGTTGCAGCATCCAGGGGCCACAGCGTGACGCTCTATGAAAAGGAAAGCAGGCTTGGCGGCAGCCTGGTTCCTGCTTCAAAGGTTGACGAGGGGGCAATAGAGCTTTTGAGGCCGGCAAAGACTCTGGAAGCTCTTTGCAGAAAAACAGGCGTTGAATTCAGGCTCGGTAGGGAATGCACAGCCGGTATGCTCAGGGAACTGCATGACATGACAGACATTGATGTTGTTGTTATTGCAACGGGCGGAGTTGTAAAAGAAGCTGAGGATGTTCTTACACCTTATGATATCTTTGTTAAAGAGATAATTCCCGGAAAGAGAGTCGTTATAATCGGGGGAAGGGGCGCGGGACTCGGGGTTGCTGTTTATCTTTTGAGGAACAATGACCATGAGGTCACTATTATTGAAGAAGGCTCAAAGCCGGGCAGGGATGTAAACCCGTTCTATTTATGGCAGTATATGGCCTTTATGAAAAAGAAAAAAGTTATATTTCATACGCGTTCAAAAATAATTGCGATAGATGAAAGATTGATCCGTATCACAGGGCCTAAAGGAGAAATTGAAATAAATCCGGACAATATAATTATGACTCAGTTCGAGCCTGTTGACCCCCGGTATGCCTCAGGGGTGAGCGGTACGCCTGTGCAGGATTGGGATAAGGAGTTACGGGAAATAACACGGGAAATATATTTCATAGGGGACGCGAAAAAGCCGAGGCGTCTTCAGAATGCGATTCACGACGGATATCGCCTGGGGATGGAGCTATGATACCGGTAATAGATAGGGACAATTGCACTGCCTGCGGCAAATGCGTTGAAGTATGTCCTCCGCAGGCTATACTGCTTAAGGACGTGGCAGCCTTTATAGTAGCAGATCTCTGCGAAGAATGCGGCTTCTGTGCTGCAGAATGCCCTGTGGAAGCGATCGATATACCGTTCCCGATGTCGGGGTTAGCTTCGTAAAAATAAAAATATGCCAGGAAAGGACGTCTTGTGATGAAAGGGTATGGAGATGAATTGTTGGATCGCTAAAATAGTTTAATTTTAATAAGTTTCACACCATAAATAGTCCATCCATGTCCTTTATGGCTAAAGCAACATCCTTGTTGCTTTGAAATTTATTAAAATTAAACTATTTTAGCGATAAGATAATCGCGTTATTATTTCTTCTTAAAAAATCCCGCGAGTCTGTTGGTGAATTCCTTTTTGCCTGAGAGTTCGGTGACAAACCGGCGTTCCATATCGAGTTGGGCATCGAGTCCGGAATATAATGACTGGTTGACGAGTTCTTTAAAATGTTTTATTGTCTCCATAGGAAGGGCTTTGAGCTCGTCTATCATCTTTTGCAGACTATCCTCCAGTTCTTCCTCTTCTACCACGAAGTTCACAAGCCCGAGTTCCTGTGCTTTATCCATTGAGAAGTTCCGTGAGAACAAATACAACTCGTTAAATCTCTTTGCCCCTGTTAGGCGCGAGATCAGGATGCTCCCGCCCCCATCAGGAGTAAGCCCGATCCTCCTGTAACCCAGGTTCATTATTGTTTTCTTTGCAGCGATGGTCAGGTCGCACGCGGCAGCAAGCCCTGCGCCCGCTCCTATCGCGAATCCTTCCAGAACAGCTATCACTATAGCGCCGCTGTTCCTTATCATTTTAATAATCTCGTTAAACAGGGCAGCTTCTTCGTCAACCAGGGCTTTTATATCCTCTGCGTCTTTAAAATCAATAAGGTCCCCGCCTGCACAGAAGACTTTCCCGGCACCTCTTAATAAAATGATCGAAGGCTTTTGGGCTTCAGCTCTTTTGAAGGATTCAGGCAGTGCTTTAAAAATAGCGTAGTTCAGGGCATTTTTTTTATCCGGCCTATTAAGAGTTATTGTGCATACATCATCTTTGAAAGTTTCAAATACTACATCCATAGCTTCTCTCCTGAGTTATAACCGTGAAATCACAGGACGATTTCCAGGTTTGAATATTTGGAATGCGGCAGAGTTCCAGGCATTAAAAGCAAATATAGCCTGTTCTTAAGCGTATGTTAATGCATATATCAAACGATACGGCTGTGTATTGTTTCGGGCAGTATCACTCCCTGGCCGAGCAGGTTTTTCTGAAGTTCCGTATGGTTTATTTCCCTGGGCTCTGTTCCGGACTTGACTGCCATTGCCGCGGCAGTGCCTGCTGCCTGTCCGAAAGCCATGCAGTGCGGAATAAGGTTGAAGAATTCGTTGAACTGCCATTCTGATGAGAATGCCCTGCATGCTACGAGCAGCCCGTTTATTTTCTTCGGTACCAATGATCTGTACGGGATACATACATTAGGGTGCTTTGCCGATATTTCACCGTTGTCGTTATCCGGGAATACCGCTATTGTATCTTCAAATATTTCATCAGAGGTTATGTCCTTTTCGGCACAGACATATTCCCCGACTACGCGCTGTCCGCCCTGAATGCCGAGCTGCGGAGCGCTGATCGCAATATAGCTCTTTTCAAATCCGGGAACGTTCTTTTTGTAAAACTCGTAAGTAAGATGCATTTTTTTTCTGCCTTCGAGCTCGACTTTATTGATCTCATTTATGTCAGCCTGGTTCAGCGACGGGAAAAAGGGATGGAACCACAGAAGTCCGTCATGATTGTTTACCAGGTCTTTGAGGTAATGAGCTGCGCCGCCCTGGGTGTAAAGATCCCTCATCAGCGCTTCGAATTTTTCCGGCTGTGATTCCCTGAAATCCTCGGCTTTTTTTACGTCCACATTGCCTATCCAGTAGGGATGCGCAAATGAGGCTATCCTGAGTCCGGGGATCATCCTGGTATCCCGTTCAGCGCCCGCGGGTGCCAGAAGGTCGCCGTCTCCGGTGCAGTCAATAACAACCTTTGCCAGAATAGCCTGTCTTCCGGACTTGTTCTCAATATAAACGCCCTTAACAGTATTCCCGTCCATGATCGGCAGGGTTCCCCAGGAATGGAAGTATATGCTGACCCCTGCTTCTTCCATCATGTTATTCAGCTCATGTTTCGTGATCTCAGGATCAATGAGTACAGTGTAAAGAACGCGCTTTTTGCCTATGTTAAAGTCATCGCGGATATAGAAGAACGAGAGATTTGCGTCTGTATAATATTTGACCAGCTTTTCATCAGTGGTTCCCCAGTCCTCTTTTTTCGGATAATGGGCCGCGCCCCTTGCATCAAGCCTGTCAATAATATCCTGGCAAATACCCGCAATCTGCTGGTTACCGGCAATGTCGCTAAGATTCGGGATTATCGTAACCAAACCGCCGGTTGACATGCCGCCAAGATGGCCGTACCTTTCAACAAGAACCGTCTTCGCCCCGGTGCGCGCTGCTGCAAGAGCAGACCCTATACCTCCGGGGCCTCCACCGACAACAACCACATCAGCTTCCATGCATACTTCTATTTCTTTTGAAGGCTCGGTGATGAAACGCTTGTCATTATTTGTTTTCATAGGTATTTATTTTCCTGTAAATTTTATTATTGAATCAGGATTTAAGGATATTATCCTACAATTACAATAAAGTATTTT
>CAZVYR010000318.1:0-4925 GCA_964631555.1 uncultured Leptospirales bacterium | reverse complement strand
AAACAATCCGTCTTATTGCTTTTTATTGTTCCTTCAGAATTTGCCATAGTCAAAGAGCGATTTCGCTCTTTGAGCGGGGTTGGTTGCTAACTTATTACAATTAGAAGACAAGTATGAAAAAAGAGGTTTTTGACGATTACATCAACAGGTTCAATGCCCGGGACATAACAACTTTTGAGGATTACATTGATCCGAACGCTAAAATCATTAATGGCACTCTTGAGATTAATGGTATGCAGGGCATGAAAGATCACTATGCCAAAATCTGGAAAGGATTTTCCGAAGAGCTTCATGTCGAGCGCTTTGTCAGTGATGAAAACACACTGGCGATTCAGATGTGGACACACTTTACGGTGCAGAAGGACGACAAAGAATCACTTTTCGGCGATGTGAAGACTGGGGAAACATTTGATTATCATGGAATAATAATGTACCAGATTATAAATGAGAAATTCACTGATATAAAAATATCATATCTAAGTTTTACTTATACGAACCATGAGGGTAAAGTTGTTGAATTAGGGATTCCTCATTAGGCAACGCTGACAAGTTTTACGCCTTTACTTTTAGCGTCATAGCGAAAAGCTATATATAATGGGCTCCTATGATTTTGAAAGATTATGGGGTGTTCAGAGATACTTTTTTCATTTCCTGAGTCATTTGTAAGAAAACAGGTAGGGATTGGTGTAGTCAGTAAGCATGGTAATCCGAGGGGCTAAGTGAAATGCCCCCGGCAATCGCCGGGATTAAATATGTAACAATACACCTAAATTTAAACTTTAACTAAGCCTGTATCCTGGCTACGCAGCTTTATTTTGTTGCTAAGCTCGAGAAAATGGCTTAATCTATAAATAATCCGGATATTTTCGGGAAATATATTAAAGTTAGGCTTCAGATACAACAGTGCCTGTAGAAAGAAAAAAGAATTATAACGGTTCCCAACGTAATAGAGTTCGAATACTTTCTTCAATCACAATGTTATTCAGTGATTCGGATAATGGCATTGAAAAGAACATGCGTTTCTGGCGAAAACAGATCTGCGATGCCGTCTTTTATTTTGTCTCTTTTCTTGGATTCTTTACCTATGTCCCAAGTGTAATTCTCTCTATCAGAGAAAATTATTATCAAATTGCTATAATCAATACTATTTTATATCTTACTTGTCTGTTCCTGACTTTCAATAAAAAAATCAATTACCAGACTAAGGCCATTTCAGGTTCAGTTTTATTTTACGTGGTTGGATTAGTGCTTTTATTTGTTCTGGGACCGCGGGGCGCAGGGAGTGTCTGGTTATTTTCAACAACGATATTAGTGGCATTCATGCTCGGAAATACCGGGGCATTAATTTCTTTTATTGTGTACTCACTGACCCTGGTTGCCTTTTATATTTTTCAGCAGACTAACATTCTTTTGTGGCAGGACAAATTCGGAATTACTCCGGATGACTGGATAATCAAAGGAATAAACTTTATATTATTGAATTTAATTGTAGTTATTGCCAACGCAATATTTATTAAAGGATTCAAGACTCTACTCTCAAGATCTATAGAGACCAGAAACGCGTCCATAATCGGCCTGGCCAAGCTCGCCGAATATCGTGACAGCAATACCGGGGAACATCTTAATCGCATTCAAAATTACTCTGCCTTAATCGCTAGAGAATTATCGCGAATGCCAAAATATCAGCACTATATTACCACAGAATATATTGAGGATCTCTATCTTTCATCCATTCTTCATGATATAGGCAAAGTTGGAATCCAGGATGCGATCCTTCTGAAAAATGGCCCTCTGTCACAGCGCGAATTTGAATTCATTAAGGAACATCCGAAAATAGGCTATACTGTTATCAGTGAAATTGAAAAAAACATAAACAGTCCGTCATTATATACCCTTGCCAGAGAGATAGCACTGTATCATCATGAAAGATGGGATGGTTTGGGTTATCCTGCAGGTCTTAAAGGTGAAGAAATACCGCTTTCCGCAAGAATTACTGCATTGGCCGATGTATATGATGCCCTAACTTCAAAACGTCCTTATAAAGATGCAATACCACACAGGGAAGCAGTAGAGACTATTGCAATAGGCAGGGGAAGCCAGTTTGATCCTGAAATTGTGGACGCGTTTTTAAAAATATCATCCCGTTTCCTGAATGAGGCTCAGGCCTTAAATTGAAAACAGAAATATAATTATATTGATTTTAAAGAGTCAATCAGGATTAGAAAATAAATTAATGATATACTCTGCTTTTACCCTGTACCAAAAATTTAACACCATCATCAATCCCGTCAAGAGACAGCTCGAACATCGGGAATACGGACTTTATCAGCCTGATGGAAGGAATCATGTCCCAGTACTTTCGTTCAATGGGATTAAGCCAGATTGAATCTTTGAATTTGTTTCTCAGCTTCTCAAGCCACATCATACCCGGAAGCTCATTATGGTACCAGTAATCAATAGCGCCGTTCGTGTGTGTAAGCTCCGAAGGGGCCATCTCACCATCGCCGACCAGTATAAGCTTGTAGTCATTATCCTCGTTTTTCAGATAGTCCGCTGTTGAGAAGGACTGGTCTCTTGATATATCGGACCACAAGTGCTGATAAACGCAGTTATGAAAATAGAAATGTTTAAACCTGCTAAGCTGGGACACTGCTGCCGAGAAAAGCCTTTCAACAAGACTGGAATACGGGGCCATTGACCCGCCGACATCCATCATAAGGATAAGCTTTGATGCTTTTTTCTCGCTGCGTTCCCATACAAGGTCAATGTCGCCTGCATTGCGGCAGGTTTTGTCAATGGTTGCTTCAAGGTTGAGATTCTCTTCAGGGCCTATAGGCAAAAGTGAACGCAGGTGAGATAGCGCTACTTTCATCTGCCTCGTATCAAGAGTAACATCGCTTGAGTAATTCCTGAATTTTCTTTTTTCAGCTATCTGGACCGCGCGCCTGTGAACAGACTCACCCTGCCCGATCCTTATGCCTGCAGGATTGTAACCCCATGCTCCCTGGGTTGATCTGCCGCCTGTGCCTATGGCCTTGTTCCCGCCGACATGATTGTGATAGCGGCCTTCTCTTAACTGCTTCTCAAAGTTCTCCAGTACTTTTTCAAGGTCGAGCTCTTCCATGCGCTTCTTCTCTTCCTCGCTAAGATGCAGTTCTTTTACTTTTTTCAGACCTTCAAGTATCTTTTCCAGCATCTCGGTAGTTGTTTCGATCTTTCCGAATACATCCAGAAAAGCGAGATCGTACTTATCGAAATACACCTCGCTCTTTACAAGGATCGATCTTGCGATATAATAAAACCTGTCAAGGCTGCAGTCGTTCAGGTTTTGTTCAAGGGCATCATGCAGTGTTATCCATTCATGCATGGATACCGGGACCCCGTATGACTTGAGCAGGTTAAAGAAATTAATAAACATTTCTTGTCCTTTCTTTTGAATTAAATGCGTAATGATTTTTATCAACCTTTGACAAAACGTCAATATCCTCCTGTTTCTTCAGCAAAACACCCATGAACGGAAGTTCTTCAGCTATCTTTTTGGGAGGAATGCCGCCGAATATAAGAGCCTGTACCCAGTCTATGAGCTCGCTTGTGGAAGGCTTTTTCCTGAACATATCAAAGTCTCTCAGCCAGTAGAAGGATTTGAGGCACTCTTTAAGCAGGGTTTTTTCTATATCAGGAAAATGCACTTTCACTATCTTCTCCATCAACTCTTCATCAGGAAATTCTATATAGTGAAAGATACATCTTCTAAGAAAGGGATCGGGCAGTTCTTTTTCACTGTTAGAAGTTATTATTACGATCGGCCTTTGTTTTGCTTTAATGGTCTCTTTTGTTTCAGGAATATAAAAGCTCATCTCGTCGAGCTCATTTAAAAGGTCGTTCGGGAATTCAATATCGGCCTTATCAATTTCATCGATAAGCAAAACAACCTGTTCCTCTGAATTGAAGGCTTCGCCAAGTTTCCCAAGTTTGATATAATGCTTAATTTCGGAAACGTCTTTATCGCCGAATCTCGCATCATTAAGCCTCTGAACCGTATCATATACATAAAGGCCCTCTTTTGCCTTTGTCGTGGACTTTACATTCCAGATAATAAACTGCTTGCCCAGGCCTTCGGCAATGGAATGAGCTAGCAAAGTTTTACCTGTTCCCGGCTCTCCTTTGACCAGCAGCGGCCTCTTAAGCGCGATAGAAACATTTACATTATCCCTGAGTTCCGGGGAAATTACATAGTCCTTTGTACCTTGAAATTGATCCATGGATAAGTTCTCCTGTTCGTATTATTATTTATAATATAATAAAATGCTTTAAATTTCTATTATTATTTAAAAAGAGCGGCATTCTTAGAATATTTAAGTACAATTTTCAATAACGCTATAAATTATTCAACTGTATTTCCTGAATTATTTTAAACACCTCTAAGCTTTTTTCTGAATTTATAGCGTAAAATCAGACCGGACATATTGAGAGAAAGCACCAGTAGGATAAGTACAATAGCAGTTCCATATTGAAGATGCCGCGTTTCCTGGATATGTGTTCCTGCGGTAGCCAGTACATAAATATGATAAGGTAATGCCATTACCTCGTGGAAAACAGATGTTGGAAGATCAGGAGTAAAAAACGCGACCGCAGTGAACATGATAGGAGCTGTTTCGCCTGCTGCTCTTCCTAATGAAAGCATTATACCTGTAAGTATACCCGGAAGCGAGCTGGGGAGAACGATCCTGTATATTGTCTGCCAGCGGTTTGCTCCTAAAGACAATGAAGCTTCCCTGTATGTCTTAGGGACAGTCATGAGCGCCTCTTCGGTTGACCGAATAATTACAGGTAAATTCAGTATGCCTAAAGTAAGAGAGCCGGCTAACACTGATACTCCGAAATCCAGATATATTACAAACAAAGTAAGCCCGAAAAGTCCGAAC
>CAZVYR010000317.1:0-4953 GCA_964631555.1 uncultured Leptospirales bacterium | reverse complement strand
TATGCTGGATCAGCACCCATTCTTCAAAGTCAAAGGTTCCTTCCTTGCTCCATTCCGGGAATTCGGGGATATCCTTATTTTTTACTTTTTGTTTGATGATATTTGAGGAATGCAGGAATGCGCGGTGCGAGAATACTATTCCTTCAAGCAGCGAGTTGCTCGCAAGCCTGTTTGCGCCGTGTACGCCTGTGCATGCCGACTCGCCTGATACATAGAGGTTCCTGATGGAAGTTCTGCCGTTAAGGTCGGATACTATTCCTCCGCATATGTAATGGGCCGCAGGGACAACGGGTATAGGTTTTTTGGATATGTCTATTCCGGCTTTGAGGCAGTTCTCATATATTGACGGGAATCTCTGGCGTAGAAATTCTTCTCCTTTGAAGGAGATATCCAGGAATGCGCATTTGTCTCCTGATCTCTTTAGTTCTGTGTCAATTGCCCTTGCGACTATGTCGCGGGGGGCAAGATCCTTCATGGGATGAACTTTTTCCATGATGGCCGTGCCAGCGGAGTTTATCAGTATTCCGCCTTCCCCTCTGACTGCTTCTGAAATAAGGAACGAACGTTCCTGTTTTTTTTCGGAATATAATGTTGTGGGATGGAACTGGAAGAATTCCATATCTGCTGTAATAGCACCTGCCCTGTATGCCATTGCTATGCCGTCGCCTGTGGCTATGTCGGGATTTGTGGTATGCAGGTAAACCTGGCCAGCTCCGCCTGTGGCCATTATGGTGATCAGAGAATTGAATATATGTACGGCGCCTGTAGGATTTTCGAGAATATACGCTCCGTAACAGGTAACAGGTTCATCGGTGCTCTGTCCTGGTTCGTATGTTGAACTTAGCTGATGCTCGGTAAGCAGGTCTACTGCTGAATGGTTTTCAAAGATATGAACATTGTCTATCTTTGATATTCTTTCAAGAAGTGCTGTCTCTATTTCTTTGCCTGTCAGGTCTTTCGCATGAACGATCCTGTTGTGCGAATGTCCTCCTTCTCTTCCGAGATCGAGTACTTCATTTCCATGCGCGTCTTTTGAGGATGTGAATTTTGTTCCCCAATCTATCAGTTCTCTGACTCTGTGCGGGCCTTCTTCAACAAGTACGCGCACGGCTTTACTGTTGCATAATCCGGAGCCTGATGTCAGCGTGTCGTTTATGTGTTCTTCAAATGTGTCATCCTTTGAAAGTACTGATGCGATGCCTCCCTGGGCGTAGTTTGTATTGGAGTCGAAATCCTTTTTCTTTGTAACTATATTAACAACGCCGATCTCCGATGCTTTTATGGCAAAAGCCAGTCCTGCCAATCCGCTCCCTATTACCAGAAAATCCGAATAGTATGTTTTTTGATTGTTCACTTTTTATCCTGTTATGTATCTGTGTAAGAGACAGAAAATGCGGATAACTATTAGTTATGGATTTTCATGCCTGCATCGGAAAGCGCAGTGTGAAGGTTGTTCCTTTTTTAAGCTCACTTTCAACGGTTATGTGTATTTTATATACTTCGGCAACTCTTCTTACCATGGAAAGACCTATTCCGGTTGAAGCGGGATTATGCTTCATTGCCTCTTTGGTTTTGAAATATTCATTGAATATATTCGGAAGCTTTTCTTCCGGTATGCCAATGCCTTTATCCGATATAATTATTACCGGGGCGTTTTTATAATCAGTGTATAATTTAACTTTCACAGTTCCCCCGTCAAATGAATAATTGACTGCATTGGAAATTAAATTAGTAAGAAGGATCAGAATTTGCTCGGGTACAGCGTTGAAATAAGCGTTTTTTATGTCGGTGTCAAAGGTTATTCCCCTGGGTTTCCCGGCGGATTTATAATGAGCAACGAGTTTGGTCAGCATACGCGCAAGGTCGATATTTTCAAATGCTTCCTTGTTCTTGCCGGGATCAAGAAGCCTGGCAAGGCGAAGAACGTCGAGTATGAGGTCGCCCATTCCCTTTGCCCGGACTTCTATCCTTTCCATTACTGTTTTCAGGTCTTTGCTGATGTCGCCGTAATAACCCTGCGTGATAAGCGTGAGTGTGCTTCTCATAGCGTCGAGCGGTGATTTCAACTGATGCGTCATTTGTATGGCATACTGGTCTTTTGTTTTCTGTATGGTTTGAAGGTCATCCTGTATTGAGATGAGCTGCTTTTCTCTCATTTGTATCATAGATGAAAGTCGCGATACTATATACCATACTATCAGAAATATTATTATTACGCTGATTGTCCATAAGACTGAATCCCGTATGCCGGGTATTATGCCGGCTGATGATCTCAAGAGGGACACGTGCGGGAGTATGCCTGCGAATTCGAGAAATACACAGCTTATGTACAATGCGGAGGCGAGAAGCGTGACTTTAAGGCTTGATTTCCAGTTAAAGAAAATACATGAAAGAGCTATGTGTATTATATAAAGAAAAGCTGAGGGTGTGCCTGTGCTGCCTGTGTAATGCACAACAGCCGTGAGCGCGAGGAGGTCGATTATTATCTGAAGCCAGATATTTCCTGCCGGGGAAAGCGCGCAGGGAGTTGCTTTTATATTCGCGAACAGGCGGAATCCCAGGTTTGCCAGGAGCAGAATAACAGCAATGCCGAACGGCCAGGGGCCGGGCGCCACAATGCCTATTTTAAAAAGATAGTCTGAAAATACAAGGGATAATATTCCAAAGAATGCCAATACTGCTATAACTATTATGCGAAGGTCCATGAACCACAGGATGTTTCTCTTGAGAATTACATCACTGAGCTGGCTGTAGTAAGAGGGACTTCTTTTATCCTCCCCTGTATTTTCTGAAGCAGCAAAATCAAGTTCTGTTTTGGCCATAATGCCGGGTGTGTTGCTTATTTTTTAATTTTAGACTCTACAGCGGATAGTAATTTTTCCGGCGTTACGGGTTTTTCCAGGATATATGCCATCTCCCCTCTCATGTCAAAATAGGGCTGAATTTCTCCTCCAAGAGATGTCAGGAATATGACAGGGGTTTCAGGCTGAATTTCTTTTAATCTTTGATATGAAGTCAGGCCTGAGTCAATTTCTTCCACCATAACATCAAGGATAACCAGTCCGGGCGCATCCTTTTTTATTGTGTCTTCAGCTTCTTCCACTGTTTCATAGGACAGGCACTTATATCCTGCTTTATCCAGTATCATTTTTACTGAAGTTCTTATTTCAAAATCATCATCAACATGTACTATGGTATGAGGCATTTTTTTCTCTCCTTGTTTTATTTTTTAAAAACTGCAGGATTTTTTATTTTTATTCGAGTTGTTTTAATAACATTTAAAGTAATGTTTAAAACAACTCCAGTTTAACAACATTATTGACCGGGAGAATAAAATCAATAAAAATTTTATAATTTATATTTTTTAAAATGTCTTTCCTGTTATCAATTTTGCATGAATTGCGGCTGTCTTTAGCCTCCGGGCACAGGTTTTAAAAGAGAGATATGGGCTATGGGGCATATTCCTTTTGAATACGACTCTGAAACGGAGGGGAACCCTCGACTTCGCTCGGAAACCGAAAGTAAATGAAAAGTTGAAAGTTTCAGGTTCCATGGAAAAGAAGATACTTTTGACTTCAGTTCGTTTATTGGTGTATGATTAACTGCTTGCATTACTTTTTTTAAATAATTCGATATATACAGATTATATCCGCTCATATTGAGATAGCGGGCTTTTCTGTTATAAACATATCTTTCATCAGTGCTCATAATCTGCCATGAGCGAACGGCGTCACGAAAGCTGCGGCGTACAAAGCGCTGCGCTTCTGTATCGGGATTGCGCGGAATTACGTGAGTGCGTACACACTGGATGCCGTGCCTGGTATAAAACACGACGTTGCCGATTCTCCCGCGGATCGAGTTTATTAAGATGTTCGGTGTTGCTGTTGCCATTTGTTTTTCCTTATAAAAGTCCCTGCCGGTTAACAGATTTTTTTCCTCTTACCTTTATATACGAAAATGTGTCAGCGTTTTGAGGTGTTTTTTAATGAATTTTCATTCATTTTAGGCTTTTTTTTAATTTTTTTTTGGAAAATTGATTTTTTTTAAAAAACGATGTCTGAACCTTGATTTATAGAAGCATAGCTTCTTTGGATTAAAGGATAAACATGATTGAATATGATGCTAATCGGGATCGATGTGATCTTTCGTTATGGAATTGCTCAGCATCGGCTGCGCTCGGCGAGCGGGAGTAAGTACTCAGGAAACAACAATATGAGTTAATAATTGATTGAAATTAACTGATTAAATGTAATTATAAGGTTGTGTATATAATTATTAGTTAGCAAATGACCGGTAGTGCCTGACAAATTGTGAGAGAAACAGAGTAGATGCAGTCCGATAAAAAATCATGAAGTATTCTGAAAATGACTGGAAGCTCAATGGAGCCTTGTGCCGTATATTTGTTAACAGGATTGTACGGTTCTTAGGGACGATGAGGTGGAATGCCCATGAACTGCTATGTGACCGCACCGCTGATGCTGATGCTCGCAGGATGAAAAAGATTTGTTTTTCATAACAGAAAGAATAATCAGGAAAGATAGATATTTAAAAAAAAATAAATTTTGCTTTATCTTTATTAAAAGTATAACATTATGTGCTATACTTTAATTATTTTTACATGGTGAAGTCATTCTTGAGGAAAATAAATCAGAAATGCAAAGACTGTTAACTGAAATTATCCAAAATTTATTAATAGTTAATCCGTCGAAAATCATTCTATTTGGATCATATGCTAAAAAAGATTTTGATGAAGAAAGCGATGTTGATCTTGTTGTTATTCTTGATACAGAGATGATTCCGGAAACATACGATCATAAATTAAAATTAAAAGTCCAGGTACGGGATAGTATATATGAACTTTCACGGCAAATACCAATTGATTTGATTGTGTATACAAACGGAGAGTTTGAAGTGCTAAAAAAACAAAGAACATCATTTTATAATGAGATTATA
>CAZVYR010000316.1:0-4965 GCA_964631555.1 uncultured Leptospirales bacterium | reverse complement strand
CATGAAGGCAAAATTGTTCTTATACTTGATTATTTTGACGGTATTTACCTGGATACATTTCTTGAACAATGCAATACATTTGATGCAGAGTTATTTTTAAAAGCAGGTATTCAGATTGCTGAAGTGATTGGAGAGTTCCATAAAAGGAATGTAATTCACAGGAATATAAATCCGGGCAACATATTGATCGATCAGAAAGACGGCAGAATAAAAATAACCGGTTTCGGCATATCGACTGATTTAATAGATGAGGAGGAAATATATAATCCTGAAGTGATAAAAGGTAGTTTATTATATATATCTCCGGAACAGACAGGGAGAATGAACAGGGTAGTTGATTACAGGACCGATATGTATTCATTGGGAGCGACTTTTTATAAGATGATAACCGGCACTGCGCCGTTTGAGTCGAATGATCCGCTCGAGATTATACATTCGCATATCGCGAGGGAACCTGTGCCCCCTGATGTTCGAATATCCACAATTCCAAAGGTTATATCGGATATAATTCTGAAGCTCATGTCCAAAGACGCGGATGACAGGTATCAGAATGCTTTTGGCCTAATGTCAGATCTCAAGGAATGCCTTGAGAGGCTTGATGGTAATGGCGCTATAGAGCCTTTTGAGCTTGCGAAGCATGATATATCAGGCAGGTTTATAATGCCTCAGAAGCTTTTCGGCAGGGAGAATGAAATTGAACAACTCAAATCAGCCATTGAGCGTATAAGCGGGACAGGTCTATCACATGAAGCTGAATCAGGGAGAGTAGAACTTTTTCTTGTAGCCGGAAGTCCGGGTATTGGTAAATCCGCGCTTATAAATGAGATAAGCAAGTTTGTCATGGAAAAAAACGGAAGGTTCTTATCAGGAAAGTATGAACAATTCAGAATGGATACTCCGTACAGCGCTTTAATCCATGCGTTTCAAAAGTTAATAAAGCACATTCTTACTGAAAGTGATCAGAAGATCAATGATTTCAAGCAAAATACAATGGAAGCATTAGGTACGAACGGCAAGATAATAACGGATATTATCCCTGAACTCGAGCATATAATAGGCAAACAACCGGAAGTAGCCAGGCTTGGACCTTATGAGACAAGTAACAGGTTTAATATTGTATTTGAGAGGTTTGTAAGTGTTTTGTCGGATATAGAACATCCGTCGGATAAAAAACATCCGTCGGATAAAAAACATCCGGTAATTCTTTTTCTCGACGATCTGCATTGGGCTGATCATGCCAGTCTGCAGCTAATCAGGAATATCGTTACAAGCCCGATAATAAGACATCTGCTAATAATAGGCTCATACAGGGATAATGAAGTCAATGATGCCCATCCGCTACTTAAGATGTTGAAGGAAATTGAGAAAGCCGGTATCAGGATAAGCCGGATAACTCTTTCGGAGCTGAGTGAAGATAATGTCAGGGAACTTATTGTAAATTTCCTGAAATGTCCAGAAGAGAAAGGATATCCATTAGCGGAAGTAATTTGTAAAAAGACAGGAGGAAATCCCTTCTTTATAAATGAATTTCTTTATACATTACACAATGAAAAGCTTATTGAGATTGATGCGCAATCAGGCTGGAGTTGGGATATTGAGAGGATCAATCAGACGAGTATTACTGCCAATATGGTGGAATTACTTTCAGATAAGATCAACATGCTTCCAAAAAAGGTTAAGGATATTTTGAAGATGTGCGCATGCATAGGGAACAGGTTTACCCTGGAAACCCTTGCCTATTTATTGAATCAATCGATTGAAGAGACATTAGGGATTTTAACCACGGCCATTGATGAGGGTTTCATCAGCATAGCAGGGGGCGGATATATATTTAGTCATGACCGTATACAGGAAGCGGCATATTCTCTTGTACCGGACGAAGAGAAATCTTCATTGCATTGCAGAATTGGGAAATTAACGCTTGAGAAAACGGAAGAAAGTGATTTCCAGAACAAATTATTTTATATCGTTGATCAGTTGAATTTGGGTTCAGCATTAATAAAAGATGAAAAAGAACGTGAAGAATTGGCGCGTTTGAACCTGGAGAGCGGTATGAGAGCCAAAGCATCTGCGGCCTATGTGCCTGCATTGAGATATTTTGAGGCCGGTTTGAGCATACTTGGAAAAAACAGTTGGGAGAATCACTATGAACTTACATTAAATATTAACACGATAGCAGCCGAGACAGCGTATTTAAATGGTGATCATAATAGAATGGAGCGTTACTGTTCGGATGTTATTAAATCTGCCGGAAATATTTACGATACAATATTGATATATGAATTAATAATTCGTAAAAATAATTCGCAGGCAAATTTTAAAAGCAGCGTTGATACTGTACTCGAACTATTAAAAAAATTAAATTATCATATACCTGAGCACCCCGGCAAACTGCGGATACTAATTGCACTGAGAAAGATTAAACCTTATTTATCATTAGATAGAATAGATTCTTTAATTGATCTGCCGGAGATAACAGATCCTCATATGTTGGCAGTCTTTCATGTGTTTTCCATGTTAGCAGATAGCGCTTATGTTGTATCTTTAGACTTATACACGTTTATAACCATTAAACAGTTTGGATTTTCGATAAAACATGGATTTTGCGAACCTCTGGCAGCCTGCTATTCCGGGATGGCGATTTATCTCACTAATTTCATAGGCGATATTGAAGCAGGATACAAACTGGCAAATTTAGCCATAAAGCTTGTTAACAAATTTAATGCGAAAATTCGGGAAGCAAATACTATTCTTGGCTATAATCTATTCATTGCTCACTGGAAGGATCACTTAAAGATAATCAGAGATAATACCATGAAATATTATCACATTGGATTAGAAACCGGTTCTCTGGAATTTATCGCGCTTGGTTTATTTTTTCGCGATGCTCTTGGTATAAATATTGCTGTCGATTTAACTGGACTTGAAGGAGAAATGGCAAAAAATCATAAAACCATAGAGCAGTTAAAACAAATTTATTTTCTTGGTTTTCACTCCGTTATATGGCAAATGGTTTTAAACCTTCTCGGAAGAAATGAGTCCCCAACCGATCTTTCAGGTATGGCTTTCAATGCAAAACAGGAGATACCAAAATTGGAAGCCTCAAATGTAATACCTTTGTTGGCTACATTTTATATTTACAGACTTATGCTCAGGTATTTATTTAATGAAAATCAAGGTGCTTTGGATGATGCTAATTCTGCTTTAAAATATATAAAATCATTAACAGGCGGAATTGGGATACGTGATTTTAATTTTTATTCTTCATTGGCAAGGCTGGCAGTTTATCACGAAGTTCCAAGGCGCGAAAGGCGAGACTTTAATAAATTTATTAAGCAAAGTCTAAGACATTTCAGGAAATGGTCGAAGCACGCACCTATGAACAATGAGCACAGAATAAGTATTATTGAAGCCGAAAGAGCGAGGGTGTCCGGGAGAAATTCGCGCGCTGAAGCATTGTACGATAGTGCTATAGAATTGAGCAGAAAGAATGAGTATCTTATTGAAGAGGCGTTGTCAAACGAGCTTGCGGGCAGGTATTATCTTGGTATGGGCAGGCAAAAGCTGGCAAAGCTTTATTTACAGGATGCATATTCCTGTTATTCGAAATGGGGCGCTGCTGCCAAGCTGAAGCAATTGCTGGAAATGTATCCGGAGCTTTTGACTCAAGCGGACGCTTTAGTCCCGGGACCCGGTCATACTGACAAAGCAAGTGCAACAATAGCTTCACAATTGATAGACATCAATACAGTGGTAAAAGCCTCGCAGGCGATATCAGGTGAGGTGGCACTTGGGAAGCTTTTGAAGAAGATGATGAAGATAGCCATGGAAAATGCGGGAGCACAGAAAGGGTTTGTGATACTTGAGGACCATGGGAAATTTGTAGTTGAAGCTGAGGGCATGTTGGAAAGCGATGAGGTCAGAATGCTAAACTCGGTTCCTTTAGAGTCCCACGAGGGCTTGTCCCAGTCAATAGTCCTGTATGTGGCCAGGACAAATGAAATGCTGATACTTAGTGACGCATCGTCTGAAGGAGATTTTACCGGTGATCCTTACATTTTACAGAACAAGCCTAAATCCGTATTATGCGCACCGATCATGAACCAGGGCAAGTTAACAGGTATTCTTTATCTGGAGAACGATCTGTCTTCCGGCGCGTTCACGGAAGAGAGGCGCGAGATATTGAATATCCTGTCGTCCCAGATGGCAATATCTATTGATAATGCCAGGTTCTATGAAAAGCTTGAAGGAAAAGTCCGTGAAAGGACAAAAGAAGTCAAGGAATCGGAAAAGCGGTTCAGGGATATTAGCTTTAGCAGCGCGGACTGGATTTGGGAAGCCGATAAGAATGGAGAATACTTATACTGTTCGGAGAAAGTTGAAGACATACTGGGATATAAGCCGGAGGAAATATATGGGAAAACCGCGTTTGATTTAATGCCAAAGGAAGAAGCGGAAAAGCTAGTCAAGGTATTTCTTCCAATAATTACTAATAGAGAACAATTTAAGGACATAGAAAATTGGCATCTGAGTAAAAGCGGTAAGAGAATATGCATACTCACAAACGGTATGCCGATTTTCGATGATCATGGCAACTTTGCAGGCTACAGGGGTGTGGACAAGGATATTACCGAACGCAAGGAAGCTGAAATCAAGTTAGAAGAAATCATGAAAGAGTTATCCCGTTCGAATCAGGAGCTTGAGCAGTTCGCTTATATAGTATCGCATGATCTGCAGGAGCCTCTCAGAAAGATACAGAGATTCGGGGACAAGCTGAAAGAGAATACAGATGCTGTTTTAGATGAGAAGAGCATGGATTATCTGCAACGAATGCAGAATGCGGCAGAAAGAATGCGGGATTTGATAAAAGGTCTTCTTAATTACTCCAGGGTCACAACAAAGTCACAGCCTTATGAACAGGTCGATCTAAATAAAATCGTGAAGGACGTGATCTCCGATCTTGAG